>JAYUQF010000066.1:0-2170 GCA_043756885.1 Pseudomonadota bacterium | reverse complement strand
GCAGGACGAATTGCCCTGGACCTATTGTCACCCTTATGACTTCGATAACCAGGAGGCGTTTGCTCCGATGCGTGACGCGGCGCTGTGGGTGAGTGTATTGCTGTGGTTCAAGCGCGGCTCAACACGCGCGCGGCTCACACGTTTGCTCGCCGATGGTTGCGCGCCCCCTTTTGCCGAGCAGATTGCCCGCGGTGATTTTTCCCGCGCGGCACGTATCAACGCCTGAGCAGTGGCTTCAGAACGCGTCGAAATCGAGAAAGCTGAACAATAGGCGTTGCGGGTCCAATCGCACTTGCTCGGCGCTATGGTCGAAGTAGATCAGGCGTAACGGTGATGGTCGCAGGCGTTGTGGAATGGCGAGCGAAAAACGACGGCACAGACTGCCGCTTGGCGCTAACCCGATCACGACCGCCGGCCGGGGCAGCATGGTGTTGCACCCGACCATGGATAAACCACCTCGTGCAATGACTGCGCGCGCACGCAGCAGCGGCAGGCTGGATGCACCTTCCACGATGAGACTATCGTGAGTCTGGCCAACGATGCGTAACGGATTTGCAGGATTTTTCATACGCCAGGCGAGGCTGGCATCGCTCCAACAATGGGCAAACTGGGCCCGCTCCAGCGCTGCGTCCATAACGATGCGATGCGGCAGCCATTCGACATGGGCATTGAGACCTGCGACGTTTTGAAAGCCCAGTTTGTGTTCAAACGCGGCAACCGAATGCTGATTGGCGACACCAAGCACACCGGCATGGCCACGCGCTGCCGATGCTGCAATGACGTGTTCCACCAATGTCTTGACCAGACCGCTACCCCGCTGGGCGGGATGCACTGCGATGTTCATGATGAGCGTTACGAGGCGCCGTTCGCCACGCAGATAAACTTCGCTAGGAATGCCCATGAGATGGCCGACCAGTTGAGTGCCATTATGAATATTGCAGCCCAACGGTGCGCCAACCGGATTGGCGTAATACTGCCAACGCAGATAAGCGTTTGAGAATTTTTGTGCACCCGGAAAACCCAGCGCCATCAAAGCCACCGTGGCATCGAGATCGTCAGGCTGTGGGTCCCGGTCGGTGAGCTTATCCATGGACGCAGGTGATTGCCGTCATATTCGTTACGGAGCCTGTCGACCTTGCACAAATCGTTCAAGCTGCAAGGCCATGGCGAGGGCCAGCAAGGGCATCAGCAAAAGGTTGTAACGTGGAATACTCACCGAGACCGCCGCCTGAAACAAACACAGGAACCCGGCCGGCAGACACAACAGCAGATAGTCGTAACGGCGCGTGCGCCAATCGCGCCACAGCGCCACTGCGGCACACAAGCAGCCGACCAAGCCCCAGGTTTTGCCGATAAAAATGCCGCGCCAAGCGAGCGCCAAGGTCGCACGCCCATGTTGAACGGGATGGGCGAACACTTCGTCACGCAACAGGGTCGAGACATCGCTGCGCATTTGGCCCGCTTGCATATCCGCGCGCATGCGGGCCACACCCTGGCGGTAAAACCCAGCAGGGTCGTCCCAACCCAGACGCCGATAGGACGAGGGTGGTAACAACGCTTTTGCCAGCGAATCGCCCCAATCCGGCAGCCAATAAATAAATGCGGCAGAAAATTCTGCCCAGCTCATGTTGTTGTAGGCCAGGCGTTGTGTGAGTGAGCGTCCGCCGTAGTCACCACCGCTGAGCGCGTAGCGATCAAATTCGACATGGTTACGCCACAGCCAAGGAGCGGTGACTAACATCCCCACTACCCACAGCAATACGAGGGGTGCGCTATAACGACGCCAGCGTGGCAACAGCGTCATTGCCATGCTCACGACGGCGATGGCCAGCAGCAGATACCAGAACGAAGGGCGGGTCAGTGCCAGCAGGCCCAGAGTGATGCCGCCCAGCATGCTTGTCAGCACAGGGTGACGGCCTTTGATCAGCAGTGCCAGAACCAGCGTGAACAATCCGCCTAGCGGCAGTGTCAGCGCCTCGGTCAAATAAACCGGTGCGTACTCAGGCACGATGCCGGCGACCAAGGCCAGCAGCCAGGCCAGCCACGCGCGCAGCGGCCGCGCAGTCCACACCCAAGCCGTCGCCCATACCAATACAAGTGTGGCGGCAAGCAGACCGCTCTGCACATTAACCAGTCGCTGGTAGCGATGCGGGCAGGGCGGTGCAGCGGC
>JAYUQF010000065.1:0-5603 GCA_043756885.1 Pseudomonadota bacterium | reverse complement strand
TCTGGAATGTCAGTACCCGCCGCAGTATGGATCTTGAGATTGGGCAAGGCGCTATCCTGGGGCCATTACAACGACCGCATCCGCCTATCATGGTGGCTTCAATGTCACCCTTTGCCGATTCGGTAGCGCAGGCCGCGGCGCGCGGCTGGTCGATCATTTCGGCAAATTTTCTGCAACCGGTGTGGGTAGCCAGCCACCGCGCCAAGCTCATGGAAGGCTGGCAAACCGGCGGGCGCGTACCCTGTTTTGCAGACTGGCGAGTGGCCAAGAGCATTTTTGTCGCTGACGATGAATCAACCGCGCGCGTCTATGGCATGGATACTAGCGGGCCCTATGGTCATTACTACCGCAGCCTTATGCGTAAACTGATCGGCAACGGTCGTCCCGATCTATTTAAAACCCATGCCGATATGCCCGACAGCGACGTGACCCTTGAGTTCGTCATGAAAACACTGGTGATCTGCGGCACTCCCGCACAGGTCACTGAGCAAATTCTCGACCTGCGTAATGCGGTTGGGGAATTTGGCACGTTGGTTTACGCCGGCCACGACTGGGCCGACGTCGCATTGTCGCGACGCTCGATGGAACTGATGGCGCGCGAAGTGATGCCGGCGGTCAATTGCGCGCTCGGAGAAACGACAACATGATTAGGCAGCTACAGACTGTGGGTTTGCGCTTGAATATTGTTGACGAGGGACCACGCGATGCGCAGGTGGTGGTGCTATCGCACTCGCTAGCCGCCAATCTCACGATGTGGGAGCCACAAGCACAGGCGCTGTCACAGGACTATCGTGTTATTCGTTACGACACCCGTGGTCACGGTGCGAGCGAGGTGCCTACGGGTGAGTACAGCTTTGCGCAATTGACGGGCGATGTGATCGCGCTGCTCGACACGCTTGGCATAACGCGCGCCCACTTTGCCGGCTTATCACTCGGTGGCATGACTGCGCTGGGACTGGCGCTCGAATATCCAACACGGATTGCCAGTATCTGTGTCGCCAATTGCACCGCCCAGGCACCAGAGGGGGCCGTGGCAATGTGGGATGAGCGCATACAAAGTGCCCATCGCCACGGCATGGCCGCGCTGGTGGAGCCGACCGTGAGCCGCTGGTTCACCGCACACATGCTGAGCACGCGTGCGGCTGAAGTTGAGCCGGTGCGACGCATGATCGCCACGACGCCCGTGGCGGGCTACGCCGGTTGCGGTGCGGCCTTGAAGACCCTCGCTTATCGTGAGCGGTTGACCGAACTGCGCTTGCCGGCGTTGTTTATCGCTGGCGCGCAGGATCCTGCGATACCGATAGCGGCGATGGCCGACATGCACGCGCGCGTGCCGGGCTCGCGACTGCGCGAACTGCCGGCGGCCCATCTCTCAAACCTCGAATGTGCACCGGCTTTTAACGCTGCGCTGAAGGATTTTCTGCGCGCGCAGGCCTGAGCTGTTGCACGGCGATGTGCGCCGGTGTGGTCGCGCAAAACTTGCACTCGAGATGAAACGCGCTTGGGAATTGCCGGCGCCGCGGCCGCGTGTCACGCTGGCCGCCATACCGAACGCGCCAAATCCCCGCGATGTCAATTTCCCCGGGCTGATTGCCGCTAATACCCGCACGAGCGAGTCTGCCGGCTATCGCAGAGCTGGCGGTTTATTGTAGATTCGCTGCTTGTAACGGCCAGCGACGTAGGACGCACCAGGCGGTAATAGCGTCTGCATCGCGACCATTGGGAGCGCAGGTGTGTACCGGCTACCCAGATCAACGAAACCAAGAGGCGTATTTCATGAGCACGGACAAGAACAAACAGCCCGACGCAACCGCCAAGCTCGATACCTTGGGTAGCACCCATGACTTTCCCATCATGGCCGGCACCGTCGGGCCTAGTGTGATCGATATCTCCAAGCTCTACGCGCAGACTGGTCAGTTCACCTACGATCCTGGTTTCACCTCGACTGCTAGTTGCGAATCGAAGATTACCTATATTGACGGCGACGAAGGTGTGCTGCTGTATCGCGGCTATCCCATTGACCAGCTGGCTGAACAAAGCGACTTTCTCGAAGTGTCCTATTTGCTCTTGAACGGCGAATTGCCGAGCAAACTGCAGTATGAAGAATTTACCCACGCCATCACCCATCACACCATGATCCACGAGCAGCTGCGGGACCTGTTTTCCGGCTTTCGCCGAGACGCGCATCCGATGGCGGTGATGTGCGGTGTAGTTGGTGCGCTGTCGGCTTTTTATCACGATTCAACAGACATCAACGATCCCTATCAGCGCATGGTCGCGAGTCGTCGGCTGATTGCCAAGATGCCCACTATTGCAGCGATGGCGTATAAGTATTCGGTCGGCCAGCCCTTTGTTTATCCACGCAACGACCTGGGGTTTACCGCCAACTTCCTGCATATGTGTTTTGCGGTGCCGGCCGGTGAGTACAAGGTCAGTCCCACCATCGCGCGCGCCATGGACCGCATCTTCATACTGCATGCCGATCACGAGCAGAACGCATCGACCTCGACGGTACGTCTGGCGAGCTCCTCAGGCGCCAACCCTTTTGCCTGCATCGCTGCGGGTATTGCCTGTCTGTGGGGGCCGGCCCATGGTGGCGCCAACGAGGCGGCGCTCAACATGCTGCGCGAAATCGGCAGCGTCGATCGTATTCCGCTCTATATCCAAAAGGCTAAATCCAAGGACGACCCGTTCCGCCTGATGGGGTTTGGTCACCGGGTGTATAAAAACTACGATCCCCGCGCGCGCGTCATGCAGCAGACCTGCCATGAGGTACTGACCGAGCTTGGCATCAAGGACGACCCCTTGCTCGACGTTGCCATGGAACTGGAGCGCATCGCGTTGTCGGACGAATATTTTATCGACAAGAAACTCTATCCAAACATCGATTTTTATTCGGGCATCACACTGAAAGCCATCGGTTTTCCAACCACGATGTTCACGGCCCTGTTTGCCTTGGCGCGCACCGTCGGCTGGGTAGCGCAGTGGATGGAAATGATCGAGGACCCAAGTCAGCGCATCGGGCGCCCGCGCCAGCTCTACACTGGTTACACACACCGGGACTACCAACCGCAGTCAGCACGCTAGGCGCGGCCAACGGCGATTGCACAGATCTGCGCGCGCGATCGCCGGCCGACCCAAACCATGCCCAGCAGCACCTTCGCGATTGCCGCAGAGCAGCGCTATTTTGAGGATTATCTGGTCGGGTCCGTCTTCGAATTTGGTGAGGTCCTGGTCGGCGAAGACGACTTGGTGGAATTCGCACGGCGCTACGACCCCCAGTCTTTTCATACCGACCGCGAGGTCGCTGCACACTCAATATTTGGCGGGCTCATCGCCAGCGGCTGGCACACCGCAGCCTTGATGATGCGCCTGTTGGTTGACCACTACCTCTCCAAAGTTGCGAGCCTCGCATCGCCCGGCATCGATGAGTTGCGCTGGCTGGTGCCGGTACGGCCAGGCGACGTGTTGCGGGTGCAAGTGACAGTGCTGCAAGCGCGGCGGTCGCGCTCGCATGAAGATCGTGGCGTCGTGACCTCAGCCATCGCGGTGATGAATCAGCACAATGTGGTCGTGATGACCGTCAAGGCCGTCAACCTCATGTTGACGCGTGCCGGCCGCGCATAAAAACTGCATGCGGCTGGGCCGCGCGACGGAGGTGCATATGATCGCGAGCGGACGCACGGCTGAGGACTTCGTAGAAGTTTATGATGAACCCTTGCATACAGTGCAATGGAGCAACGACTACGCGCTGGTATACACCGTCAACATTCCGCGCGGCGGCTTAACGCTCTGGCATCGCCACTGTGAGGACACGGTCTATTGTGCGATAGGCGATGTGGCGGTGGCCGAAACCCTGCCCGGTCGGCCTGCCGCAATCCTGCGCAGTGCCTGTGGCGCCGCCATGTCGCGCGCGCACCGTGAGGAGCCATTAATTCACCAAATTGAGAATGTCGGCGATGATGTTGTGCGTTTTGTTGCAGCCGAGGCGCGCAGCAGGCCGCCCTCCGCGCCACGCGAGTCATTGACGGCAGTGGGGCACTGCCTGGATTGGGAGGCTGAACGCTTTCGTGTTTATCAGCTTCAGACCATAACGACGTTACGGATCGAGTACGCCTTTCACGGCTTACTCGTCGCCCTGCAGCCCATGACTGTCGAGGTCGACGGCGTGCCAGCCGGCCAACAACTGATGGCCGGCGATTGGCGCTGGCTCTCGCCGCCGCAGCTGTGTACTTACGCGCCGAGTGCACGCGGTATCGTTATCGAATGGCGTTGAGCGCGCGGCGCGGGTAACCCCACGCCGCACAACCCATGACGCTTAGCGCTCTTTCGGTATGTATTTGATAGTGACTTTGGGCGCCGCCTTACCGCCGTCCGCGACGAGATTGAGCTTGTGTTGACCGGCCACCAGCCGATCAATGCGCTTCAGATTTTCAATCGGCAGATTCATGGCGGTATCGACCCATTCATCGGCGATCGCATACAGCTCCTTGCGATCTATGGCGCGGGCGCGGTTTAAAGCCCGGCGGAAAGCCAGCACGCCTGGACGATGGGCCTGACGGGAGATGTAGGAATACACTGCATGTTCACCCTCGCCCGGTTCGCACAACACGTCGACGATGCCGAGCTCGACGAGCTCCTCTGCCGTGTAGTTTTTGGCACTGAGAATGATCTTTTCCGCAGTGGCACTATCCACGCGCCGGCGTAACAAGGTATAGGCTCCCATTCCCGGGAACAGCCCGAACAGCACTTCTGGAAAGCCCAAACGTGATCCGCGTTCGGCGATCACGACATTACCGGCTAGCGTTGCTTCAAACCCACCGCCCATCGCGGTGCCCTGCACTAACGACAATGTCATGACATCTGCGGTATTTGCCGCATGGTGAAAAACTGCGTCGGTGGCCTTACGTGAATAAGACTCCAAGCCATGACGATCTCTTTGCGCGATCAAATCTCTGAACAATCTCAAGTCGCCGCCGAGACTGAATATGCCCGGGATCTTCGAGCCGAAGACCAGGTATTTCAACTTGCCTGCATCGAAGCCCGGCAAATTGAAGTGCAGGCCATCGCGCACCGCATTCTGCACGGTGCGAATGTTGTCCAATTGTGAGTGTGAGAAGTGTGGTGTGGAACTCCTCGCAATGTATTTCCAAAGAATGCCTACGGGCTGATCGTAACGCAGTTCCAGATCGTGCAGCTTGCTGCAGTCGATCTGGGAAGTCGTTTGCGATTGCGCGTCCATGGACGTGTGTAGTGCTGACAACATGAGAGCCCTCCTCAGATGAGCGTGGTGAAATTTCGAGAAAAACCAAATTGCATAAGTGCGTTTCAACGATTGTCGATAAGACAAGACAGGTAACCTGTTGTCATCGATATTAAGCGCTCAATAATAAAGAACATAGCAAGCAGCCCGTCACCTGAGCGGCGACGTGGACGGCTATAGAAGGGAGTGCGCCGAACTGGTCAGCCGGCGTGTGTCGTCAGTTGGAGAGTGCGGTCTTGATGAGCTGATTAACAATCGCAGGATTGGCTTTACCGCCCGTCCTTTTCATGACTTGGCCAACCAGGAAGGCGAGAACTTTTTCTTTACCAGCGCGCACTTG
>JAYUQF010000064.1:0-2172 GCA_043756885.1 Pseudomonadota bacterium | reverse complement strand
TGGCCGCCGCCGAAGCGGCTCAAGCGATGCATGCCAACGGCCGCCGCGATAACTATCTGCGTCTGGCGCGTGAACTGAAACCTGACGCGGTACCGGCGCTCGAATTACAACGCGCTGCCTGGTTGCTCGATCAGGATCACCTCGACGAAGCGGCTGTTTTGATTGATGAGTTGCGCGAGAGCCAGGTGTCGAGCCCACCACTACTGCGCTTGCGTTTGCGTTTGCTCGAACGCCGCCACGACATGGCCGGCATGCTGCAACTGATACCCGCTTTGCGGCGTGACCGTGTCATGAGTCACGACGAGGCCAACGTACTGGAGCGAGATTGTGCAGTGGCCGTGTTGCGGGGTGATGCGCTGCCCGCCGATAGGGTGACAGCGGTGTGGGAAGGTTTATCCAAGTCCTTACGCGCCACCCCCGAGGTGCTGGCGGCTTATGTGCAGGCACTGTGCCGTGTCGGCCACGACGATGAGGCGGAACGGCTCCTGTCCCATCAACTCGATCGGCTCTGGAACAGCGACCTCGCCGCACTTTACGGCGACATCGAATGCCAACCCGCTGCCCGGCAGTTGCGCAGAGTCGAACAATGGGCGGCCAAACACGATATTGATCCCGGCTTGCGACTCGCCCGCGCACGACTTGCCATTCGTGCGCAGTTATGGGGCCCGGCCCGCACTCAACTCGAATTGTTGATCGCACGACACCCATTGCCTTTGTTTTATCGACTCCTGGCTGAGGTCGCCGATGGTGCCGGCGACCCAAACGCGGCGCTGCGTTATCGCAAGCGTGGTTTGGAGTTGGCCACAGGCTGAGGGCGGTGTATTGCCCTTCTCCGACAGGCTGCGGGGGTTACGGGCCGATGGCCACCGCCGCCATTGCCACTTTCTGATCTCTTACCGTCTTCTCGTAAGCCACCACCGGCAGCATGGCCGCAGCGCCTAACACCGTGCTGATCGCCAATGCCACAAAGCCCCACTGAAACGAGCCGCTGAGATCATAGAGATAACCCAGCAACAGGGGACCAACAACCCCGCCCAAACCGCCGCACAAACCGCCGACAATACCGACACTCGTACCAAACGCCGCAGCCGGGATCAGATCAAACAGCAGCACCATGATGCCGTTCAACGCGGCCGAATTGAGAAATAGCATCAAGCTCATCAGGGCGATAGTGGTATTGACTTCGTGAGCGTAGGCCACGGCGATAATGGCCGGACAGGAGGCGAGCGCCATCACCATAGTCACCAGCGCACGATTGCCAAAGCGGTCACCGATACCGCCCGCGGACCACATTCCCGCAAATGCCGCCAGATAGGGCAGCGTCAGATAGATGCCACTGCTCAGCACCGTGTAACCCCGTTCTTTGACCAGATAACCCGGTAACCAACTCATGTTGGTGAAGTAGACGGCGATGATGAAAAACGCGGCCAGGCTCAAACTCAGAAATGCCGGGATGCGCAGCAGCGACATGAGCCGCTCGCGGCTGGTTGTTTGTGCGTGGCCCGCGTTGTGTTTATCGAGCGCGCGCCGATCGGCGGCGATAGCTGCGGCGAATGCTTGTTGCTGATGCACTGCCAGCCACGGGTGTAACTCGGGTCGATCGCGAATAACCAGCCAGAATAGCCCGGCCAAACCAATGGTCAGGGCGGCAGAGACATAAAACATCACGCGCCAGTCCCACTGTTTTATCAGCCATCCCACCAGTGGCATACCAAACGCAATACCGAGATAAACGAAGCCGATAAAAATGCCGTAACCGCGGCCGCGCTCGGTGGGTAACAGCCAGTTGTTCTGCAGCTTGTGCATGAGATTCGCGGTTGCCCCTTCGGCGAGGCCGAACAACAGGCGCACCAGCGCAAATTGCCATAGCGCATGACATAGTCCGGTTAACGCGGTGAGGGCACACCAGCCGATCATGAGTGCAGTGGTCAGGCCGCGCAGATGCACGCGATCGCTGACCAAGCCACCCGAAAAATTGCCGAGCAGATATCCCCAGTAATAAACGCTGAGGATAAATCCCATCTGCATGCCATCAAAACCCAGATCACCCATGATGCCGGGTGCGGCCAGCGAGATATTCACGCGATCAAAAGCGAGGAAAAAAGATCCCAGCCAGATGATGCTCACTATTAGAAGGCGCTTACCTTGCACGGGCGGTGCTCCCCACTCAGG
>JAYUQF010000063.1:0-2174 GCA_043756885.1 Pseudomonadota bacterium | reverse complement strand
CTCATCTGTCCGTCAAATCCGTTTCTGAGTATCGATCCGATTCTTGCCGTGCCGGGCATGCGCGCAGCGCTGCTGGCGTGTCAGGCGCCAGTGGTGGCAGTCTCGCCGATCGTGGCTGGTTTGGCGATCAAAGGCCCCACCGCGAAAATCATGCAGGAGCTATCGCTGCCCCAGACTGCCGTCGCTGTTGCGGACCATTATGGTGAGTTGTTGGATGGTTTTATGCTTGATGATTCGGACCACGGATTAGCGCCACAAATAGCCGCGAAAAATCTACGTGTTACCCATGCCGCAAGTGTCATGGTGACGCTGGACGATAGGATCAATCTGGCGCAGACTGCGCTCGAATTCCTCAGGTCGTTCTGACTCCGTCATGTGGGTTGTTGTCCCAGTAAAACGCTTTTCAAATGCGAAGACGCGGCTGGCGCCGTTGCTGTCGGCAGCCGAGCGCGAGTCGCTGGCCCAAGTGATGCTCAATGACGTGTTGCGCGCCATCGCCGAGAGTCGGCGCGTAGCGGGTGTGCTGGTGGTGTCACGCGAAGTTCGCGCGCGCTACAGCGTTGAACGTGTGGGAGGGCTATTTGTTGAAGAGAGCGGCACGGGCCTATCGACTGCCATTATGCAAGCAGGTGACTGGCTTGCCACCCACGGTCAACGCGGCATGCTCATGATCCCAGGTGATGTACCCCTGGTCAGCGGCCGCGAAATCGACGAAGTGCTGCTCGCCCATCGTGGCGCCCCAGCGGTGAGCCTGGTGCCCGATCGCGAACACGATGGCACCAATGCACTGGCCGTGAGCCCGGTTGATGCGATCCCGTTTGCGTTTGGAGCGGGCAGTTTTGCCAAACACCGACAAGCCGCGCAGGCTGTAGGTATCAGCCCTCAAGTTGCGTTACTGCCTGGGCTCGCTCTCGATATCGACAACCCGATCGATCTTCAGACCTTGCTCACTTACGACAGCGAAACCGAAACCTTGGCCTACCTATGTGACAGTGGCATTGCGCGCCGCGTCATGCCACATCACACCAGTGCGCGCGATCTCAGCGACATCGCCGCTGCTTCACGGTTGTTGTAACAATGCACTCTTTAACTCTTCTACTCGCCGCTGCGGAGGCAGGACGGCTGCCGTCCGACGACGAAGCACTGCAACTGGCCGACTGTAACGACCTTGATGGTTTAATGGCCTGCGCCGGTCGTTTGCGCGACCAGGGATTTGGCAACGGCGTTACCTACTCGCGCAAGATTTTTATTCCGCTTACGCAGTTGTGCCGCGATGTGTGTCACTACTGCACGTTCGCCCAGGCGCCCAAGCGTGTAAGCGAACCCTATATGAGCATCGATGCAGTGGTGGAGCTGGCCCGCGCGGGTCAGCGTCTGGGCTGCAAAGAAGCGCTGTTTACCCTTGGCGAGCGTCCTGAACTACGCTACAAAACCGCGCGTGATGCGCTGGCCAAGATGGGGTTTGTTTCAACCCTGGACTACCTGCGTGCCGCCGCTGAAGCGGTGTTCAGCGCGACCGGGCTGCTGCCCCACATGAATCCCGGCACTTTGTCGTTGCACGAGTGCAAGAGCCTGCGTAGCGTTTCACCCAGCATGGGCATCATGCTTGAGTCTGCGTCGGAGCGCTTGTGCGCAAAAGGTATGCCGCACCATGGCTCGCCGGATAAACGCCCCGCATCGCGCCTGCAGACATTGCGTTATGCGGGCCAGGCGCAGATCCCTTTCACCAGTGGCATTCTTATTGGCATTGGTGAGACGCGTCTAGAACGGATCGAAGCCCTGCTGGCGCTGCGTACTATTCATACCGAGTACGGCCACCTGCAGGAAATCATTGTGCAGAATTTCCGCGCCAAGCCGGGCACGCGTATGCACGATGCGCCGGAACCGGATTTGGCCGAGATGTTGTGGACGCTAGCCGTTACCCGTGTCATTTTCGGGCCAAGCATGAGCATGCAGGCGCCGCCCAATTTGAGCCCGGGTTGCCTGCCTGATCTGATCGCGGCCGGCATCAATGACTGGGGCGGTGTTTCACCCTTGACACCTGATCACGTCAATCCAGAAGCGCCGTGGCCTCATCTTGAACAGCTTGCGACCGACACCGCGGCTGCCGGTAAATTTCTGCACGAGCGGCTGACTATCTATCCCCAGTACTTACGTGATCTGGATACCTGGGC
>JAYUQF010000062.1:0-5614 GCA_043756885.1 Pseudomonadota bacterium | reverse complement strand
AGGTGTTGACACAATCCTGGCCGCGTTACAGCAAAGACACCATCGACTACAAAGTGGTCGGACGCACCCTGGGTAAAGGCCTGGTGACCAATGACGGCCCGGACTGGGCCAAGCAGCGTCGCCTCATGCAGCCGGTGTTTGCTAACCGCGCCATCGATAAGTTTGACGAAGTCATCAACGACATGACCACCCAGCTTGCGACCAGCTGGATGAGCAAACGCAGCGACGAAACCGTGTGGCTCGATCGCGATATGAGTCGCGTCACGTTTCAGATTGTAAGTCGCACTTTATTTGGTGCTGATATCGATGAGTCGGCCGACGAGATGACCGACATCCTGCATATCGTCAATCAACATCCACTTAAGCTCGCCTCACTGCTGACACTCTTCCCGTGGCTGCCGGTGCCGAGCAATCAACGCTTCGCACGTATCAAGGCGCAGCTCGATGGCATTGTTGATGGCCTGGTAGATCAGCGTATCGCGCAGGGTGAACAGGGTCGCGGCGACATCGTCGATCGCCTGCTCGCCGCCCGCGATGCCGACAGCGGCGAAGGCATGAGCCGCGCACAAATGCGCGATGAGTTGATTACTTTGTTATTAGCCGGGCACGAAACCTCCGCCACCGCGCTGGTGTGGACCTATCACCTGCTCGGTCAACATCCCGAGGTCGAGGCGCGTCTGGTGGCAGAACTGGATCAGGTGCTCGCTGGCCGCCCGGCATTGAGCGCTGATTTGGCTCGACTGCCTTATCTGAAACAAGTGGTGCAGGAATCCATGCGGCTCTATCCGCCGGTGTGGGGTATCGCGCGGCGTGCCAACGAAGACGCCGAATTTGGTGGTTATCGTGTGCCGGCCGGCGCTTATGTCTCGATATCCATGTATGCGCTGCATCGTCATCCGGACTATTGGCCCAATGCCGATCGCTTCGATCCTGATCGCTTCGATCCCAAGCGCAATGAACAACGCCATTCTTATTGTTATATCCCGTTCTCCGCTGGACCGCGCGCGTGTATTGGCGCAAGCATGGCGATGCTCGAGATCCAGCTGGTGCTGGCGCAGTTGCTGCAACGTTTCCGGGTGCGGCCGTTGGCGGGTTTCACCGTAACCCCTGAAGCAGTAGTCACCTATAAAACGCGCGCGGGCATGCCGGTCACCATCACACCGCGTTGAGGTCAACCGTGTCCAGATTCTTGGCAGCTACCAAGCCTGCAGCAGTTGGCTTGTTATGGGCTGCGTTGCTGCTACCCCTCACCGCAGTCGCCGGCGGCGTGCAAGTGCAAAATCTCGACGGCCGGCACGCCAGTCTGGGGGAATTTCTGAACAAGGATAAATGGACGCTGGTCATGATCTGGACCACCTATTGCGGGGCCTGCCGAAAACAGTATCCGATGGTCTCCAGGTTCCACAGCAAACATAAAAACCACGATGCCACGGTGCTCGGCATCGCCCTCGATGGTTACGATCAACAGCAGAAAATCAAAACCTATCAGGCCGCCCACGCGCAGAATTTTCCCAGCGTGATGGCCGACGCCGATGATTTCATCAGCAAATATCAGCGCACCACCGGCGAGCGCTTTACAGGCACGCCGACTTACCTGTTATTTGATGCCAAGGGTGGCCTGCGTGCTTATATCGACGGCCTGGTTGCGATTACCGACATTGAGATCTATCTCAAGCGTTGAGTGTGTGGCCGGTTTGCGGACACGCTGGAGGAAATCCCAATCGTGGCCCGCATACTGATTATCGAAGACGAGCCTAGCATCGCAGAAAATCTGCGCTTCGCGCTGAACCGTGATGGCCATGAAACCCATCTCGTCGCGCTCGGTGCCGACGGCCTGCACTTCCTGAGGGACGCGGCGGTCGATCTGGTCATTCTCGACGTGGGACTGCCCGACATGACTGGCTTCGAAGTGTGTCGACGCCTGCGTGGATTTTCTGAGGTCCCGGTGATCTTCCTCACCGCGCGCGGCGAAGAAATTGACCGCGTCGTCGGCCTGGAAATTGGCGCCGACGATTATGTTGTCAAACCTTTCAGCCTGCGCGAATTGATGGCACGTGTGCAGGCGATCCTGCGACGCCGCGCGCTGCCAGCGAGCGCACCGCCAAGCGCGGTCGCCAGCGCCGGCCTGACCCTCGACGAGGCCCGTGCGCAGGTCACCTACTACGACCAGGTGCTGGAACTCACACGCTACGAATACCTGCTCATCAAGCTGCTACAGGAACGTCCGGGCCGGGTATTTTCTCGTGCTCAGATCATGGACGCCATCTGGCCTGCCACCAGCGGCAGCGGCGACCGGACCGTTGATGCCCATATCAAAACCCTGCGCGCGAAGCTCAAAGTCATCATGCCCAGCGCCGAGCCGCTTAAGACCCACCGTGGTCTGGGTTACAGCTTGAGCGACACGCCATGAGGCATAGCAGCCGCATTTTGATCGGCTATCTGCTGGTACTCAGCTTGAGTTCCTGGCTGTTGCTGGACTCAGCGCTCGATGTATTAAAACCCGCCATGCGGCAATCAGCGGAAGAAACTCTGATCGATACCGCCAATCTGCTCGCCCTGCTGGTGGCCGACGATGTCAAACACGGCACCATTTCTAACAGCGAATTTGCGTTGAAGATGCTCCAATTTACGACCATGACATTTGATGCGCGTATCTGGGGTGTGCAAAAAACGCGACCCAATCACCGCATCTACATTACCGACGCCCACGGCCGGGTGCAGTTTGATTCCAGCGGGCGCGATGTGGGTGCCGACTATTCGCGCTGGAACGACGTCTATCGCACCCTGCGCGGCCAGTACGGCGCGCGCTCAAGCCGCGATAAGCCCGACGATGAACGCTCGACGGTGATGTATGTGGCGGCCCCTGTTCACGATGGCAACCGCATTATTGGCGCTTTGACAGTCGCCAAACCGAACCTGAGCATGGAACCCTTTATCGCGCGCACCCAGCGCAAGCTGCTGATCGGTGCGCTGTTTGCGTTCAGCGGTGCACTACTGGTCAGCATCGCGAGCTCATGGTGGACAACGCGCTCGGTGCGAGCGCTGGCAAAATATGCCCAGGCGGTATCAGCCGGTGCGCGGGTCGGTCTACCAGCCATCGCCGAGCCGGAATTTGCGGCCTTGGGAAACGCACTTGAGGATATGCGTAAACGGTTGGACGGCAAGGCCTACGTTGAACAATACATCCAGACCCTCACCCACGAGCTGAAAAGCCCGGTAGCGGCGATACTCGGCGCCGCTGAATTACTGCACGACGAGCTGCCAGCCCCGGATCGCAAACGCTTCGTCAGCAATATTGAGTCCGAGGCATCACGCATTGCGCAGCTTATCGAGCGCTTACTGGACCTCGCGCAGGTCGAACAACAACGCAGCCTCGCCAAGCCAACCGATATCATTGTCAAAACATTAATCGATGAACTGTTGGCCAGTCGCGAAGCCGTACTGCGCGCACGTCAAATTGGCATAGAAAACAAAGTCGGCGGAGGCTGTCACATCGCGGGTGATATCTTTCTTGTGCGTCAGGCGCTCATCAATCTGCTCGACAACGCCCTCGCGTTCACACCGCCGGGAGGCCGTATCGTATTTTGTGCCCAGCGCGAGGATCTGCAGTGGGCCGTAAGCTGCCAAAACAGCGGTGCGCCGATACCCGACTACGCTTTGCCGCGCCTTACTGAACGCTTTTTTTCCCTGCCGCGGCCCGATACTGGTCGCAAAAGCAGCGGTCTCGGACTGAGCATCGTGGCCGAGATTGCCAAGCTGCACGGCGGATCGTTCGTGATCAACAATCACGCGGCTGGCGGTGTCATTGCGACCTTGCACCTGCCACCGGCCTAGGGACCCTGGTCAGAACTATCTCGTCAACACCGAGGGTGTTACTGAGTGGTTGCTTGTCGGGCGCGATTTGCGGGCAATAGCGGGGTTATTGCCAAAAATTGCAACGCAGCGGCAGCCGCTCAGGACCAGCCGAATCTAGAGAGTGTTTGACCAGGGTCCTGAGCGCGACTTCACGTCGATTTCACTGCGATTTCACTGCGCCCGCATCACGCCCGCACACGCACTTGGCATCCTGACACGGTCGTTTAACCATCAGGAGCATCACCATGAGAGGCATTTTTTCCAACCGTTTTTTCGCCGTGGGCCTGGTCGCCCTCGCGATCCTCATGCCACTCAATATGATCAGCGGCTTGGTCGCCGAGCGGCAGCAGAACCATCGCCAAGCCATCGCCGACATGTCAGCGACTTCGACTACCGCACAACAAGTCATCGGACCGGTACTGGTGATCCCGTGTCGGGAAACCTACCAGGTTCAATACCAGGACCAAACGTCCGACCTACCACAATGGCGCGCAGCGACCCGCGACTGCACACGCTACGCGCTGCCGACAATACTCACGATCAAAGGCGCCCTGGATGGTGATATCCGCAGTCGCGGCATCCACGACGCCTTGTTCTATACCAGTGACCTGGCAGTGCAGGCGCAATTCACAGTGCCGGAACGCTTTGGCAGCGGCGAAGCGCGCAGTAGTGTCGAGTTGGGCAGTGCACGCCTCGGTGTGGGCGTGCGCGACACACGCGGGATCCTGAATGTGCCGTCGCTGCTGGTCGACAAGCGCAAAGTCGATTTTGCGCCAGGCGCTGGGCTGCCGGTGCTCGGCAATGGTATCCATGCCGAGCTGGGGAAAGTGCTAGCCAACCAGTCGATCGCAGTTGCGTTCGCCGTGCAGCTGCGTGGCCTGGAGGAGTTGCGTGTGGTACCGCTAGGTCGCCAGACCGAAGTTGAACTGTCGTCCAAATGGCCGCACCCGAGTTTTATCGGGCGTTTTTTGCCAACAGCACGCAAGATTTCCCAGCAGGGCTTCGAAGCGCAGTGGTCAACTTCGCAGTTTTCCACCGGTCTGGTGGAGATTTTCAGTCGGCATTTTGGCGACACCACTGCCAGCAGCGAGATAGACGACGTCGCATTTGGCGTGACGCTGATGGACCCCGTGGATATCTACACTCAGACAGATCGCGCAACAAAATATGCGTTTTTATTCGTCGCGTTGACCTTCATCGCCCTGCTTGGCACCGAACTGGCGCGCGGACTGCAACTGCATCCCGTGCAATACACCTTGGTAGGTGTTGCGTTGGCGATGTTCTTCCTGTTGTTGCTGTCGCTGGCTGAACATATCGGCTTTGCTTTGGCCTACGTGGTAGCAGCCGTCGGTAGCATCACCCTGCTCGGTTTCTACCTGCGTCACAGCTTACGCAGCTTTGCCATCGGAACGGGTTTTGTCGTCACCCTCAGTGTGTTGTACGGTTTGCTTTATGGCCTGCTGAACAGCGAAGACTACGCGCTGTTGGCCGGCTCGGTGTTTGTCTTCGTAGTGCTGGCCATACTCATGATCGTGACCCGCAAGGTCGACTGGTTCGTGCTACTGACACCACCTGTTGTAACCTCGCCCACCGTCGGCGCGTCGCTCTGATTGGCGGCGCTACCGTAGTAGCTTGACTAGCCAAGGCTCACAGATCGTCTGGCATCATGTGACCCTTGGCGCGTTTGGCACGCATATAGCGCAGATTGTGTTCACAAATACCCGCGATCAAAGACACCGTAGCGCTGACTGGCTGGCCG
>JAYUQF010000061.1:0-5619 GCA_043756885.1 Pseudomonadota bacterium | reverse complement strand
CGGAAAAATGGGAAGGCCTCACCATCGGACCGCGCTTGAACGACGGCAGCTATCTGCTCTTGGTTGGTACCGACAACGACTACAGCGTCACCCAGGGTGGTGGTGGCACGCAGTTCGACGTTTATTTTGATTTTAACGCGGCCGATCCCTATGCGGCGTCAATTGCCTGCCCGCTGGACAGCGTAGTGAATTGCACATTCACCAGCGGTGGTGCAGCGGCTGAGCTCAGTGCGCAGTTCAAGCTGCTGCCCGGGGTGTTGCACGCTTATAAGGTCTCGCCGGGTGATCTTGGCAACTATGTCGCGCCGGTACCGCTGCCACCGGCACTAGTGATGATGGTGCCGGGCCTGGCGGCCCTCGTGCTGCGCGCAAGGCGCCGCGCGGTTTAAGTTAAGGACCAGAGTCCTAAACGGCCACCAAGCGCAGCGTTTGACGCTGCGCTTGGTGCGCTCGTGCCTTAAGCTCTGCGCGCCCGCCCCCAAGCGGGGAGACCCGGGCCGCTTGCTCGTGCGATGATCGCCCCCGCGCCGACGCCCTCTCCAACTGCTCCTGTTGCCGCGCTAGTTTGCCAACCGCGCGCGAGGCGCCAACGCCCATGCTGTTTTCTGAATTGGATCTGCCGGCGCCCTTGGCCCGCGGCTTGGCCGACGTCGACTATCTGGAAATGACGGCCGTACAGGCCGCCAGCGTGCCGACCATCATCCGCGGCGGCGACGTTATCGCCCAGGCCCATACCGGCAGTGGCAAGACTGCTGCTTTTGCCCTCGGTTTGCTGGCGGTCTTGGATACCGGCTCGGCCACGGTGCAAGGCCTGGTGTTATGCCCGACCCGCGAGTTGGCCGACCAAGTGAGCCGCGAGATCCGGCGTCTGGCGCGCGGCATAACAAATGTCAAAGTGCTGACCTTGTGTGGTGGCGTGGCCTTACGACCGCAGCTGGCATCCTTGGCCCATCTGCCCCATATCGTGGTGGGCACACCGGGGCGTATTCAAGAACTCATCGAAAAACAGGTGTTACCGCTGCAGGCGGTCAAGGTGCTGGTGCTGGACGAAGCCGATCGCATGCTTGATATGGGTTTTGCCGAGACTATTGAGATAGTGGTCAAAGCCATCCCCGAACAACGCCAGACCCTGTTGTTTTCGGCAACTATCCCGGCCGAGATCCGCGCCATCAGTCGGCGCCTGCAACGTGCGCCACTGGACGTCAGTATCGAAGACGAAGCCACGCGACCGCATATCGAACAATGGTTTTTTAAGGTCGAAGCCGAGCAGAAGTCAGCTGCGTTGCACGCCCTGCTTTTGCAGCACAAACCCGAATCGGCGGTAGTGTTCTGCAATACGCGCCATGCGGTGCGCAGTGTTGCTGCGGCACTCGGCGGTCACGGTTTTGCGGTGCTGGCCCTGCATGGTGAACTTGATCAACGTGAACGCGAAGAAATGCTGGTGCGTTTTGCTAATCGCTCGTGCACCGTGCTGGTGGCCTCCGATGTCGCAGCGCGCGGTCTGGATATCGCCGATCTGGCACTGGTGGTGAATTACGAACTGGCCAGTGATGCCGATACCCACCTGCACCGTGTCGGTCGCACCGGGCGCGCCGGCCGCAGCGGCTTGGCCTTGAGTTTGTGCGCCACACGTGAAGCGGGTCGGCTGCGTGGCATCGCCGATGGCATCAACGCGCCCCTGCAATGGGGCCGTATACCAACAGCGGTGGGTCGACCAACACCGGCACCTTTTATCACCCTGGTCGTTGATGCCGGTCGCCAGGACAAACTGCGCGCCGGTGATCTGCTGGGCGCATTAACCGGCAGCGCAGGTTTAGCCGCAGCAGCCGTCGGCAAGATTGATATCTTCGCCACCCGCACCTACGTTGCAATCGCACGAGCAGCGCTGAACCAAGCACGCGATGGTTTGCGCGCCGGCAAAATCAAAGGCCGCAATTTCCGCGTGCGCGAGTTGGAGATCTAATCATGGATTTTGCTGCTACCGAGCTTGGCCTCGCGGCACAACGGGCCGCCGCCGCGCGCGGATATGTCACGCCCACGGCAGTGCAGTTGGCGGTTATTCCGGCCATTCTCGCTGGCCGTGACGTCTGGGCCTGCGCCCAGACCGGCTCGGGCAAAACCGCCGCGTTTGCCTTGCCGCTCATTGAGCGCTGCGCAGCGGCGACTAGCGGCCAGCCTTTGCAGGTATTGATCCTGGTGCCTACCCGCGAACTCGCCGCCCAGGTCGGCGCAGCGTGTACGGCCTACGCGCAGTTTGCCGAGCGCCGGCTGAAAGTAGTGACCGCCCACGGTGGTGTATCGATCAATCCACAAATGATGGCCCTGCGTGGGGGTGTTGACCTGCTGATAACCACCCCCGGCCGCTTACTTGATCTGTTTGAGCACAACGCGCTGCAGCCCGGCGGGCTCTCGACCCTGGTGCTGGACGAAGCCGACCGATTATTTGATCTCGGTTTTGCTGAAGAGCTTTTGGCAATCCTCGCGGTACTGCCAGCAGCGCGGCAGAACCTGCTGTTTTCCGCCACCTTCCCACCGGCTGTACATACCCTCGCCGCGCAATTGCTGCACGATCCGCTGCGTATTGATATAGCCGCGGGTGAGGACACCACACCACGCATAACACAGCGCGCCATCCGGGTTGACAGACCCCGCCGTACGCAGTTGTTGCGTCATCTGATTGAACAGCATGGCTGGCCGCGCACACTGGTTTTCACGGCTACGCGTTACACCACCGAGCATGTTGCAGAAAAACTGCGCCGCCTGGGGCTGAGCGCCGCCGCACTGCACGGCGAGCTCAGCCAGGCCGCGCGCACCCAGGCCCTGACAAATTTTAAAGCGGGCCGCCTGCAGGTTTTACTCGCCACTGATCTCGCTGCGCGGGGTATCGACATCGTCGAACTGCCGGCGGTGGTGAACTACGATCTGCCACGCTCAACGGAAGACTATCTGCACCGCATCGGCCGTACCGGTCGTGCCGGCGCGGCGGGTGTCGCGGTAAGTTTTGTAACGGCGGACAGTGCCGCCCATTTTGATCTCATCGAAAAGCGCCATGCGCTCCTGCTGCCACGGGAAGTGCTGGCGGGTTTTGAGCCACACGAGTTCGCGGTGGCACTGGCACCCGCGAACGGTGGCATCAAGGGTAAACGCAAGAGCAAAAAAGACCGACTGCGCGAAGCCGCCGCCCGTGGCGATCAGATGCAAGAAGCGCCAGACAAGCCCTTTGTGTGGCCCAGTCCACCCCGCGCGTCTTGACGCCGATGGTACACACACGCGAGCTCTAAACAGCCGTTGACACTTGCGGCGCGCGACGCGCGCTCTTACATTCCCAGCTCAAACCACACTGCACGCCCGGCGGCGGCAAGGATTACGACGATGGAAGTTGGCCTGCAATTCATTTTTCAGAATACCCACAGCGGCATGTCCGACGCCAACATGATGCGCAAAGAAACCGAGGTCGCGTTACTCGCCGAAGACGTGGGCATGGACTTCCTGCTGTTGCCCGAACATCATTTCGACCCGGCTTATTCCATGATGCCCGACAACATGCAGTGGCTGGCCTACATCGCTGGCCGCACGCAGCGCATCAAGATCGGCACCGGTGCGATCATTCTGCCCTGGCATGAAAACCCGACCCGCGTTGCTGAACGCATCACCTTGCTGCAGATCCTGCTCGGCGATCGTTTTCTGCTCGGTTTTGGCCGGGGTCTGGCCAAAGAGGAATACCGCGCTTTTGGTGTTGACATGGGCAGCTCGCGTGAGCGTTTTGATCAAGCGGCCGAGATCATTCTCGACATACTCGATACCGGCATCGCCGAATACGACACGCCGTTTTTTAAACAGTCGCGCACCCACGTCACGCCCAGGGCCGAACATGGTTATCGTGATCGCGAATTTCTGTCGGTGGCCATGACGCCAGAGTCGGGGATCGCGGCGGCCAATCTCGGTGCAACCATGATGTCGTTTGTGCAATTGCCCTGGGCCCAGCATCACGCGGCAGTAGAAGCCTGGCGCGCGCGTTATCGCGAAGTACATCCGCACAAACCGCTGGGTGCGCCGACCTTTTCTGATTTCACCTTCTGCCACGAAGACCCCAAAATCGCCGAACAGGTAGCCCGCCAATATCTGTCGAAGTACTACGCGAGTGTGATCCGTCATTACGACTTTGACGGCAGCCATTGGGGTGAGACCAAGGGATATGGCGCCTATCAGGCGGGCGCCAATGCGTTAAAAGAAGTGGGGCTGGACGCCGCCTGCGAAGGTTTTGTGCAAAGCCAGGCCTGGGGCTCACCGGATCAAATCGTCGAAAAATGGGCCAAGCGTGTGGAGCTGACCGGCGAGTTGCGCCCGGCCATGGCGGTGTCCTATGCCGGCCTGCCTTTCGACATGGTGCACAGCAGCCTCAAACTGATAGGCGAGAAGGTTGCGCCCAAGTTGCGCAAGCTCGGTGGGCAGCGCAAGGCGGCATAGAGCCCCCGTTGCTCAGAATAAATTGTTTATTCGTTAACAGACCCCACAAAACACAAGGGCCCCATTGGGGCCCTTGTGTGCTTCACCCTTCCGTGAACGAAGCCGCCGTCAGTGTATTGTGGACTTTCAGCTCGCCTTGCGGCGCTTCAAGCCCACCATACCGGCCAGCGCCGAACCAAACAGCCACACTGCTGCGGGCACCGGCACCGGTGCTGCAGTCAGCTCAAACATGCTGTCGTTGCCACTGGTCGGGTGCTGAACGTTGACCCATGCACGGTTGGGGTTGACGGGGTCAAAATACAGACCGGTTAACTCCGAACCCTGGGTGCCATTGGTAAGCCAGCGCCCAATGCCTTCACCTGCGTCCAGCAGGTCACCGTCCTTGTTGAGGTCCTTGGCAAACCAGATGTCGTTATCCACGCCGCCATTGCGGTCTTCGATGATGTAGATATTGCCTTCGGCATCGATAGCCAGGTTGTCGGGGCTGCGCAGGGCCGCGCCTACCGCGACACCCGTGGCGAGGTCGATGGTGTTCTGATCAGCAAACAAGGTCATGGCGTTGGTGGTGACGTTGAACGCGTACACCTCGTTGGTGGTGGTGGTCGCCATGTAGAGCAGCTCGTCGCCGTTGGCAGCGTGAGCAATCTGCATATCTTCCGGACGCTGGTAGTCAGTGCCCTTAAACGGCGCCAAGTTGGTGGTATTACGGCCATCAACCGATTCCACACCATTGACGTCGGTGACCGTGAGGGCACCAGCCAGGGCCGCACCGCTGTTGTCGGTGAAATCAACCCAGCTTGCCGCGCCCAGTGCATTGGCGGTATTGCCATCGCCGACTCGCAGCACCGCATTCACACCACCGTCGAAGTAGCTGTCGCCGACACCGGCTGCCGAGGTGAAGCGGTACAGAGAACCACCGTTCAGCTCGTCGATGTAGTACATGCGACCCAGGGCATCAAACTGGATACCTTCGTGGGAGACACGCGCCACGGCGTTGCGATGCACGTTGTCGACAGTACCGGTGGGTTTGAGCGGGTTGGTCACTTCAAACAGACGACCATAGGGGCTGGTCGAGCCGGCCGCTGCGGTTACATAACTCTCTTCGGCCGTGATGAAGGTGCCCCAGGGTGTCCAGTAAGATGCGTCAAATGC
>JAYUQF010000060.1:0-2186 GCA_043756885.1 Pseudomonadota bacterium | reverse complement strand
CGGGCTTTGCGCGCCGATTTATTTTCCATGCGCCGGCCTCTATCCTTGAGCGCAAGATGCAATCCATTTTGGCAACAAGGCCGGGAGCGCGCAGTGTGCTGAACCATTCATTTCGGAGCTGGCATCGGCCGCGGTCGTGACCCGACCGCGCTATCTGCCGCTTAAGTTTTTTGCCGTCGGCGTAGTTTCCGGACTGTTGTGCTGGCTCGGCGGTCTACTTGCGCCGCAAAATTCGATCCTGATCAAATACTTTCCGGGTCTGATCTTCGGCGTCGCTCTTTATGCTGTCGGGCGCCACGCCGAGTTGGCACCAGCACGCGCCCGCGGTGTGACCTTTGTCATGCTGGTGGCCATTGGCATAGCTGCCTGGCGCGTCGCGGTGGATGTCGGCTATATGCATGGACAACCTTTGCCGATGCTGGCCGCGGGTGCCCTAGGTGGCCTGGTGTTATCCCTGGGGCTGCTGTGGGCCTGGGGCTGGCGAGCAAGCATGTTGCTCTCGATCTGCGCGATCGTCGGCACCGGCGCGTTAGTCGCGCAGGCGGTGCGATGGTGGTGGGACGCCTATCCCGCCTTAAATGAAAACATCGAGATCAGCGTGCTGTTTGTCGGCTGGCAGGCGCTGGTCATGTTGGCTATCGGGATTACGGCGCCAGCAAGCTTGCGCGGACGTCATTGAGGCCCGAGTGTCGCGCCGCCGCGCAGAGGACAAGCAACGCTTGCTGAGGTTGTGAATTTTAAACCCGCTCGCACCAGGCTTACGACTATATTGACCCCTGTGCAATTCTCACCCCCTTCGCCCCATCCATGGTCGCGCCAGCTGCGGCATCTGCTCCTCTTCGCGCTAGGGGCAAACCTCGTCGGATGTGGTTTGTTCGAGTCCCGTGACGCCCAAGAGCCGCAGCCGCAACGGGCGCCCATCGTCACCCCCGCGCCGGCACGGCCGCCCGACGACAACGCACGATTGCGTGGCCATCTTTATCAGCACTACCGCCTGTGGCAAGGCACCCCTTATCGCCTGGGCGGTTTGACGACGCGCGGCATTGATTGCTCGGGCTTCGTTCTTGTGACCTTCAAGGCGCTGCTCGATGAACGCCTACCGCGTACCGTCGAGGAGCAAGCGACCTTGGGTAGCAGCATCGCCCCGGGTGATTTGCGCAGTGGCGATCTCGTATTCTTCAAGATCAGCGCAACGATGCGTCACGTTGGCATATACATGGACCAAGGCCGCTTCATGCATGCCTCAACTCGACGTGGCGTAATGATCTCCGGACTGTCAGACGGCTACTGGCGCCAACGCTTCTGGCAGGCTCGCCGTATTCGGCCACCGTTAACACCGCGGCCACCGCGTGGCGTGGCCCGAACTGCAAACAACAACTAACGCGCTGGTCGCCTGTTTGCGCCTGCGACCGGCGAAAGCGCTCGCCTCGTCACAAAACGTTGTTGCCCTTGTCTGTAGGCCACGTCTGCGACCTTGAGATCACCTAGAGTGGCGAGTGTGTTACCACGTTTTTCGTGGGGCCCTAAGCTTGGATGTTCGCCGTTTCAATTGCGCAAAGCGTGGAATCGGCAGCCCCAAAACAACCACGGGCGGTTACCGCGCCATCGATTTTCGGTCAAGAGGATGGACACTATGCCCATTAACAGACTCGCCATGGCACTGCTTATCGCCAGTAGCCAACTGCTTGTTCCAGTGCACGCCAAGATCAGCGATGCGCCGAACTTCAACATCTGGGGTTCCCACTGGGGACCACTGGCAGGGCGCCCACAGGCTGAGCGAGTGCCCTGCCTGCGCGCAGACAAGCATGCTTGTTCACGCGCGTTTTCATCCCCCGTGACCGGCGCACGCGGTACTAATAAGCGCTCGGCCGAGCCGCAAGCGCGTCCCACTCAATCCATTCGAACGTCTAAACAGCGGGTGGTTTATAAGAACGCCAAGCGTATCCGGGCCATGGCAGGCCGAAGCTTTGCACAGACCCATGGCTTTGCCGCTGGCAACGTGCTCCCCACCTTGTTATTAAGCGAGACCAGCGGCCGCCTGCTGGACGTCAGTCTTGAGCAGCCTGACCAGGCGCAAACCGCGACGGTGGAAGCACTGGCCGACTACGTGTCAACGGTCAAAGCCGACCCACCGTCAAATTCAACGCTACTGAACGATGCTACCGGCGGACTGGGCAACAATGCTT
>JAYUQF010000059.1:0-5674 GCA_043756885.1 Pseudomonadota bacterium | reverse complement strand
CCCAGAGCCCGTTGATGGTGGTGCGATTGACTGGAACCGGATGAAAGCAACCGTCGACCAGTGCCTGCACGCGGTGTTCGTAGCGGCGCCAAGTGGTGAAGCGGGACAAATACGCGAATACCCAGCGCGATTGGGTATGGAATAGGTGTGGCCCGTAGCGGTGTACCAGCACACCGTGATCATCAAATTCATCAAAGGCGTTGCCATCGATGTGAGACCGCTTATCGATCACCAGCACTTGACGTCCGGCGCTGGCCAGACGCTCGGCGGCTACCGCAGCGGCGAAGCCGGCTCAACGACCAGAACATCAATTGTGGACGAGGGCATGGGGCACGAACACGGGGACAGGGGGCAGCGGCGCGGTGTTGCGGATAAGTGCGGATCACCGGCGGATTATTCCTGTGATCGACGCGCCACGCATGAGCTTGGCGCGAAGAAGGGCCGTCAGCCGTAGGCCGCTACGGCCTTGCGTCCCGACGCGAGTTGTTGAAGTTCCACACGCACCACGTCATGGGCGGCCATCGCTGCTGCACTGACACGTCCGACCGACTGATAAGCATGGCGAAAGACCGACTCGGTCTGGCTGCTGTTGGGCACGGCCGGCTCAGCGAGAAGCGCGACAAGACTTGTGGTACATAACTCAGCACCGCTCCAGTCCATGGCAATCGCGGCGGCCTCGAGGGCGCGCACCTGTTCCGCAACGGCCTGCGCCCATTGTTGCTCGGTCATCACCTGCGCCACGCTCAACCAACCACGCGCGCGGTGGCGCCCAGTTCGTTCTGGATGAGTTTTGCCTTGCTGCCTTCGACCTGCGACTCGATGCCCTTCCAACCACTGCGGATCTCGCCCATCAGGCGCTCGACCTCACCAATTTTGGTGTCGTCGTTATGCAGATTGGCAGTGACTAAGGTGCGGATCATGTAGTCGTAGAGAGCGTCGAGGTTGGCCGCGATCTGGCCACCACGCTCATGATTGAGACTGGCGCGCAGACCATCAATGATCGACATCGCCCACGTAATATTTGAGCCCTTGGCGGCGATATTGCCGCGTGCCAGCGCTGTACGTGCGGCGCGCAACTTGTCGAGGGCGCCGTCCATCAGTAACAGAATCAAACGATGGGGAGATGCCGTCTCGATATTGGTACGCAGTGCGAGACGCGTATATTCGTCAATTGCATTCAGGGCGTTGGGTGGGTAGCTCATGTTTTACCTCTTGGTGGCGCGGACCGCTGCGTGGGGCGCAACAGGGTTCGCGTCAAGGGCCCGCGAACAGTAGCGGCGGGTAGATTGGTGTATCGACACGGTACGTAATGTCTGTATTGGCTAAACGTTTTTATTCGTCTCAAATTGTTTAAGTTGTGTGGTCAGATAACTACTGGTGCTGTTGAGGGTGGCCATCAGAGCATCAAGCCTGTTGAACTGCTTGTTCAGAGCAGCTTCCCGGCGTGTGAGACGAAAATCGAGGTTGGCACGTGAGGTTTTATTGGCCTCGATTTGTTGTTTCGTGCTTTCCTCTCGACCGGGTAAGGCGCCGCCAGCGCCCGTCAGGGTATCGGCGAGTTTTTTGAATCGAACAATGACACCTGTGGTGTTATCGGAAAACAGGCTCGCCACACCATCGGGGTCTTTGTTCAACGCTTCATGAAAAATAGTGGGGTTGAAGGCCAGGCCAGTGCCCTTGGCAGCGGTGGTCACGCCAATTTCTGCTAAAAATTTGAATGCGCTCGAATTACCGGCTTTGGTCCGCAACGCGTCACGGAATTGCGATTCGATGTTCAGCAGTCCGCTGCGCTCGTCTTTTAAACCTTTGCTTTTGAGGTCGCTGGTGGTCTTGAACACGGCGTTATAGGCGCTTACCAGTTGCTGCACAGCACTTTGGATCTTGCCATCATCACGCGCGACGTTGAGGTTGCTGGTGCCGATGGCCGTGAGATCGAGGCTCACACCAGCAATGACATCGTTAACGCTGTTGCTGGAGCTGTTGATGGTGTAGGTGTTCTCGACCTTGATCTGCGCGTCGAGATCGTCCTTGTCGAATATACCGCTGGCGTCGCGATCGGTATTGATTGAACTCAGGCCAAACGGATCGGGTCGCGTCACCCCGGGATCGGCGAGCGCGTGGTAAACCACGCTTACGAAATTTTTTGAGCCGGTGTTTTTACCGGACAGGGTAAGGTGATAACCACTAGCGTCTCTCAGTGTCGAGGCGGTGACGCCGCTATTGCTGGTCGCAGCGTTAATTGCGGTGCGGATCTCATCGATGGTCTTGTCACCGATCTCGACTGTGAAGGCCTTAGTGCCAACGGTGATGGTCATGGCGTCACCCACAGTACCGACTTTGGTCGTGCCCGTGTCTGGAAAAACACTGCCCGCGACTAAGCGATGGGTCTCAGCGAGGCGCTTAACTTCGATGGCATAAACACCACGGCTGGCAGTGCCATCGGCGCTGGCGGTCAGTACTTTGCTGTCAGAGGAGGTGGCTTTTGAGGCCTTGAATTTTGTCGCGTCGCTAAGCTCGTTCATGGTGGTTTCGAACGTTGACACTACACTCTTGAGTTGGCCGTAGGCGCTTAGTTGGGCTTGCAGATCAAGACCTTTGGTGCCGGCTTTGACCCAAGGCTGACGCTCGATTGCCATTATTTTGCTGACAATTCCAGCAATATCCAGGCCGGAACCAACACCTTGAGTGCTTAAACTAGGCACGTATCTGCTCCTTGGGCGTTCGCGGGCGGAACGGCGTTCCGTCCTGGCAAAAAACAGGAGAGTTTTAGCAATTTCCACGCCATTGATACGACTCGCCGAATTTAAGCTTCATCCTGCACCAGCCGACCGGTGCTTTTTTCAAGCCGCGCGGCGAGCGCGAGGACTTCTTCCTCGGGGATCTGGCGTATAACTTCCTGGGTAGTTTTATCGACAACTTTAATGACTGTACGGCCGCTGCTTGCGTCGATCGAAAATTGCAGCGAGCGTTGGGTGTTCTGTGCACCCTCGCTGAGGTCTTTAACGGCCTGCTCCAGCATCTTTGCATCAACCGGCGGTAGATTGCCCGCAGGTTGTTGCGTTGAGTCTGGTGCGCGCCTGGCGTTGACTTCAGCGCTATCGGCATAAATTGCCGGCCCGCGAGCCGAACGCAGCTCCGTCAAATTGGACGGTAATTTCTGTAAGGCGACATGCGTGACCATGACGCTACCTCTCAGTGGCGATGGCGTCCGAGGTTACGAACCTCGGACGCCGGATAATAGCTAGTACTCAGTGATTGTTTACTTGAGCAGGGTCAGCGCTGACTGCGGCAAAGAGTTCGCCTGTGACACCATCGAGATGCCGGCCTGCTGCAGGATCTGGGCGCGGGTCATCGCGGCCGTTTCGGCCGCGAAGTCTGCGTCTATGATGCGGCCGCGAGCTGCACTGATGTTTTCACTGACGTTCTGCAGGTTACGAATGGTGGAGTCAAAGCGGTTGAGCTTGGCACCGATTACGGCGCGGTCGCTGTTGATCTGGTCCATGGCCGACTGGAAAGCCAGCAACGCCAGGTTGGCACCCGATTGGGTCGATACGCTCTGCGCATTCACCGGTGCATTGGCCAATGTCGTTGAGACAGCGGCAATACCGGTGATGGCCGAGCCGGTGCCGGTTGCGTCATAGGTGACCGAGGTCGAGTTCAGTTTCTGGTTCAATACAATAGCGCCGTTGGCGCCGGCATCGACCGCAGTTGTACCCTGCGCAAAACCCGTCACCGTGGCTGCGGCAGCGGAATTAACACCGATGGTAATGGCCGCGCCGGTGCGATTTACCAGCACCAGACGGCTCTGGTTGGCCGCGCCGCCGGTCTCGTTGACTGCGGTAACACCGGTTTCGCCACTCTTGGCGTTGATGTTGACCACCAGATCGTCGAGCGTTGTCAGGGCACCGTTCCCATCGATAGCAACGCCGTTGATGTTAATCGCGCCGTTGCCGATGGTCTGGCCCACCGCGCCGGTGGCATCGGCATCCACAACGTTATTGCTGGCCACTGCGGCGTTGCCGTAGCTGAACGCGGTGACGCCGGTGGTGCCGCTGACGGCATTGATAGCAGTGATTTTGTTGAGTGAGTTCGCCCCGGCTGAGACGGCTGCCAGCACTGAACCGTTGAGCGCCGCCGTGGTGCCGTTCAGCGCGGTGTCGGAGGTATTACGTATGCGGTCGGCCAGGACTGCGTTGCTGGTCGAGTTAAGGTTGGCGTATTCAGACGCCACACCGAGGGCCGTCGGTGACAGGTTTTTGACCGAGACATTGATGGTTTCGTTGACGGCGGTGCCCACCTGAATGTCGGCGCTGAAACCACCCGTTAACAACTGCTGGCCATTGTAACGAGTCTGGTTCACAACACGACTCAACTCATCGATGATCTGCGCCACTTCCTGGTTCATCGAAACGCGGTCACCGTTGGTGTTGTAGCTGGTGGATTGTAAGGCGAGGTCGTTGGCGCGCTGCAGCGCTTTGGTCATTTCGTCCATCGCACCTTCTGCGGTCTGGGCGATGGAGATGCCGTCATTGGCATTGCGCACTGCGACCGCAAGGCCGCTGATCTGAGTACCCATGCGGGTTGAAATCGCGAGGCCGGCAGCGTCGTCTTTGGCGGAGTTGATACGCAAGCCGGACGACAGCCGCTGGATGGCGGTATTCATATCCATCTGCGACTTGTTCAAATTGCGCTGGGCGTTCAGGGATGCAACGTTGGTATTGACTGACTGAGGCATAAAAATGCTCTCCTGTGAACGGACGCCGATTTGTCATGAGCGGCGTCGTTTAATTTTGACGGATATATTCGTGATTTCGAATATTCACCGCCTCCGGTGTCAGGTATCGGTCAGCGGCGGCAAGAACTTTAGGCTCGTTTGGCAAGGCTTGCCGTGTTGGTGGCAAAGGTTGGCCGCTGCTGGATTTGCGCGGCTTTTTTGTGCGCTTGGTGGGGTGTGGCATGATGCCGGCCCCCCCCTCCAAGATCGTGACGAAGGCCGCAATACGTGCAACAGATTAATCATGTGGCGATCGAGCGTCTGCAAGCGATTGCCTCTGGCGAGCTACCGTACCCGCCGATGTGGCAGACCGTGCCCTTGCGCTTTTTGTCGATCGCGCCGGGACGCATCGAAATGCATGCATGTGCCGATCAGCGGCATATGAATGCGTTGGGTTCCGTGCACGGCGGGTTTGCTGCCACAGCGCTGGACACGGTGCTGGGCTTGGCGGTTTACACCAGTATCGGTCCAATGGACCGCCACATTACGGTTGATCTTGCGGTCAAGATTGTGAAGGTGATTCCGCTCGACACAAATATCGTCGCGGCGTCGGAATTGGTGCATATCTCACGCACGGTGGGCGTCTCTCAAGCGGTGCTGCGCAGTGCCGATGGCGTGATCTACGCCCACGGCACCACCACCTGCATGATCCAGCGCGACATCACCGCGCCAGTGCAGGTTTAGGGCCAGCATGCGGCCTGAAGAGGGGCGGGGCAGTGCCACCAACACGTTTTGTGGTTGGTGGCAGGGGAGAGCAGTGTGCTCCTCAGGCGGACTTCATCGTCCAGGTCGGCGCTTCTTCATCGATCACGGCCTTAAAACTCGCACGCGCAAACATGCGGCTGATAAAAGCGGCGAGTTGCGGAAAGCGCTCCGCATCAACCTTCACGCCAGCGTGGA
>JAYUQF010000058.1:0-2197 GCA_043756885.1 Pseudomonadota bacterium | reverse complement strand
GCTGCATAGCGCCGATTATGCAATGTATGCTGCCAAACGACTCGGCCGCAATCAGGTTCAGTGTTTCGACAGCGCCGAGTCGCAGACGGGGCAGAACGTTTAGGACCCTGGTCAGAATTATCTCGTCAACATCGACGATGATCCTGAGAGCTTGCTTGCCGGACGCGATTTGCAGGCAATAACGGGGCTATTGCCAAGAATTGCAACGCAGCGGCAGCCGCTCAGGAACAGCCGAATGTAGAGAGTGTTTGACCAGGGTCCTCAAGCTGCGCGCGGCATGCTGCTCAACCGCGCAGCACCAGCCAGTATGCAAAAACAAGGATCGCCAAAAAAATAAACATAGGGCTTGCCTGTGGGGTGTGGTCAATAACGTAAAAATGCGCCAAGGGCGGCGCATTTTTACCTCCAATTAATTACCGTTACGGCGAGGACTCGCCTGCTGGGGGGCCCGCGGCGGGCGCGCCGGCAGCCTCACCAGCGACACGAAACTCGACACGTCGGTTCTGGAAACGCCCTTGTTCATCCTCGTTCGATGCGACGGGCGTGCCTTCGCCGCGACCGGCAACGCTTAAACGATCGGCGGCGATACCGTGCTCGACCAGATAGGCCTGTACGGCAGTGGCCCGGCGCTCCGACAGCAATTGGTTATAAGCTTCACTGCCGGTGCTATCGCAATGGCCTTCGATACGCACCGCCACGTCCTTGGCTTCGTTGAGGCTGGCCACCGCGCGGTCGAGAGTCTCGCCCGAGTTCGGCTCGATGGCCGAACTGTCAAACTTGAAGTTAATACCCGTCAGGCTCAATAACAGCTCCGGGCAACCCTGCGCGTTTACCTTGGTGCCGGCTGGCGTGTTGGGGCACCGGTCGAGCCTGTCTACCACACCGTCGCCATCACTATCGACGTCCGCCACGACGGTTGGCGCAGGCGCGGAGGGTGCCGCCGCTGTGCGCGTCTGAGTGTCGGTCGCGACGCTGGCAGTGCTCGCTGTCGTGTCACGGTTATTGCAGGCCAATGCACCCAGCAGCGCACCGGCCCCAACCCCGGCGCCCACTGGGCCGGCTGCAACACTAATGATGGCAGCGAAACCGCCGCCGAGCGCGCCACCGATGACCGCGCACATGGGATCGATGACACTGCTCGTGCGGGCCCCCGGGGATGCACAGCCGGCGACCGTCACCGCCAGTGCGCCAGCCAAGACTACGCGTGTGAATTGAAGCTTCATGATGTTTACCTCGTCGCAGTGGTCGCTCTGGCCGACGCTTGATGTTGATGGGGCGTTGGCGGTTCTCATGGAACCGCGAGCACGCGCCATGCAGCGCCAACCGCAAGGCACCGAGCAGCTGCCAGCACCGACTTTCGAGGCGCTAGCGCACTGACCGCAAACTGATATTGCTGCCGGTTTCAGCAGCGATCGGTGCGATGGCGCACATTGCAGAGCGTCGGTCAGAACGCGCCCGGCAGTCCGCCGAGCAGGCTAGCGAGTTCATCGGCGTGTTGCTCTTCAACTAACAGAATGTCGCGCAACAGCTGGCCGGTTGTCGGGTCATCACCGCCGAGGTAGATAATCATCTCGCGATAGCTGTCGATCGCCACGCGTTCGGCGACCAGATTCTCGCGCAGCATTTCTACTAGCGTGCTGGCCGGCACATATTCGGCATGGCTGCGTGTGCTCAGACCGTCGGGATCAAGATCGGGCTCGCCGCCGAGTTGCACGATGCGTGCGGCCAAGCGGTCGGCATGCTCCAACTCCTGATTGGCATGCACGAGGAATTCATCGGCGGGCGGTTTGGCATGAATGCCGCGCGCCATGAAATGGTGGCGGCGATAGCGCAGCATGCACACCACTTCGGTGGCTAGTGCTTCATTGAGCATCTTAAGCACGGCGATGCGATCAGCGGCATAACCGGCGGTCACGGCGCCTTCGTCGATATGGGCGCGAGCCTGGGCACGCAGGGTTTTGGTGTCGGTGAGCGCGGTGTCCGTGGACATGATGTTCTCCATGATGAGGGTAAGTTGTGGTGCAGGCCGTCAGCGTGCTCCGTTCAATGCACCGCGTTGAGCGCGACAGCGGCTTCGTCTTGTGGCACATCGACATCCTGCGCCGCGCTGATCGCTTGGGCGAGGCGCTCCGCGACCGCATTCCAGTCCACCACCGCCCACCAGCCATGCAGGTAGTCCGGGCGACGATTTTCATGT
>JAYUQF010000057.1:0-5685 GCA_043756885.1 Pseudomonadota bacterium | reverse complement strand
TGCCGCCAAACAGATATTGGCCAGGCTCGTATTTAACCTCGGCGGATTTCACGATGGAGCACCAGTCCACGGAGCCCACCACGACGTGTTTGGATTTGGCGTCGTAGGCCGGGCCATTCCATTCCACGCCGCCGAGCGCGCCGGGGCAGGTGTGCACGCCTTGATCGTTGGGTGCCTGGGTCGCTTTTTCGATCGTCGTGATAGGCGTCATGTATACACGCTCGCGGGTCTCGCGGTTCACGCCGTATACATGGCCGTCTTTGCTGCCCGCCGCCATCATCGGTTCACCCTTGCTGTTCCAGTACAACATCGGCGCCGCGCCAATATCGAGATCGAGTGCGTCGTTTGGCGCCATCTGATGCCACCACTTCAGCGCGCCCGTGCGCGCGTCCAGCACCACGATGCTGTTGGTGAAAAGGTTCTCGCCGGGGCGATGGCCAGGCATAAAGTCCGGTGCTGGATTGCCGACCGGAATAAAAACTTCGCCGGCAGCCATGTCCAAGGTGTAAGTACTCCAACTGCCACCGCCACCGTAACGCGCACTGCCGGCGTTTTTCCAGGTATCGGCGCCGGTCTCTTTGCCACGCGGGATGGTGTAAAAGCGCCATAACTCGCGGCCACTTTCGAGTTCAAAGGCCATACTGCGGCCACGTATGCCCCAATCGCTGCCCGCTGTGCCGATGATGAGACTGCCCTGCCATACAGCGGGCGCAGAGCTTAAAAATTCAGACTGCTTGGGATCGCCCACCTGCTGCTTCCACAACAGCTTGCCGGTGCTGGCATCAAGTGCCATGAGGCGTGCGTCGGGCGTGCCACGGAACAGCTGGCCATTGGCGTACGCCACACCACGATTAACCTGATTAACCTCTTGCTGCTCGGGGCGATAACTGTGGCGCCAGCGGACTTTGCAATTGCTGGCGTCCACCGCCAAGGTATCGCGGGCATTCGTTAAATAAAGTGTGCCGTCGATGGCGATGAAACCAGGCTGGAAGGTGCCGGAGTTGTCGACTTTCAAGCGGCACACTTCCACCAGGCTCGCCACATTGGCGGTGTTGATCTGATCGAGCGTCGAATAACGCTGGCCATCTAGGGTATTGTTGTAGCTCGGCCAGTCGGTATCGGCCGGGCCAGCGGCCAGCGCCCATGTGCTCCAAACGAGCGTAACGGCCAAGACCGGCAAGCGGTGCAGGCAGCGGTAGATGTCAGTCATGATTTGCCCTTGAAGATGTGGCGCGGGGTGAACACCTGGCACCCCTGCGCAAAAACTAGCAGGCTGCGCATTGTCTGGGAACATACCCGCAGCCTGACGATGGCTCGCGCTCACACCGCGCGCGAGACGATGACCTTCGCTGCGCGCAGCGCTGCGACCTGCGCGGTGGTATATCCGAGCACCTCTTGCAGCGCCCATTCATTGTGCTCACCGAGCAGCGGTGCACTGCGTGCTGGGTAATCATCCTGATCAGAAAACCGCAACGGAAAACCGGGCAACATGAGCGAGCCCAGAATGCGGTCTTCACAAGCACGCAAGGTGCCGCGCGCGACAAAGTAGGGATGACTCATGGCGTCGGCGGGATTAACAACCGGGCCGCAAGGCACGCGGAATTCTTCCAGATGATCGAGCAGCGCAAGATCGTTGGGAAATGTGGCCATCCAGGTTTCGATGGTCGTGATCAATTCTTCTTGACGCTTGGCCCGTTCGCCCGGCTCAGCGTAACGCAGGTCGGCTTCGAGTTCAGGCCTGCCCATGGCCCGGCACAGATTTTTCCACTGCGGTTGCAGCACCAGCAAGGCAAGGTAGCCATCGGGGCCCTTATACACTCCACAGGGGCATACCAATTGATGGTGGTTGCCCATTGGTCCGGGGCGAAACGCGCCGTCAGTGACTTGTGGTGCCTGTACGTTCACTTCGTGCATGTGGAACAGACAGTCGATCATGGAAATATCCATCCACTGGCCACGTCCAGTGCGCTCGCGGTTGTAGAGCGCGTAGCCGATCGACGCAAAAGCATGCACACCGGAGCTGACATCGGCCATGCCCATGCCCACCGGGTGGGGTGAACCACCACGCGGACCCGTCACCGCCATCACGCCGGCAAACGCCTGCGCTATGAGGTCAAAGCCGGTTTTATGCGACAGTGGACTCTTACGGCCAAATGCTGAAATGGATGCCATCAGCAGCCGCGGGTTAATGTTCTTGAGCGATGCGTAATCCCACCCGCGCTTTTCCATAACACCCGGGCCGAAGTTCTCCACCACCACATCGACCTTGGCCACCAGAGCACGCACGATGGCATCGGTTTGCGGGCTGTCCATATCAAGACAGACGCTGCGTTTGCCTAGATTCTGCTGCACAAAATAACCGCTGCGCCCGTTTTTAACGGCCGGTAGTCCGCGTGAGGGATCGCCGCCCGGCGCGCGTTCAATCTTGATGATTTCCGCACCCATCTCGGCCATCAACCGTGTAACGGTTGGGCCCGCGAGGTATTGGGTGAAATCAAGCACCCGCAAGCCGTCCAGGATCATGATGCACTCCTCCCTTTTTTACCGATGTGATGAATCAACCGCAGGTCTGGGTGCCTGGACCGACCAGGACCCATTAACGACAGACCAGCACGGGAAACTTGGAGTGGGTCAATACTTTGAGTGTTTCGCTGCCTAACAGCAGGCCACTGATCCCGCGCCGCCCGTGGGACGACATCACAATCACATCACACTTGCTCGATCGGGCGCAGTCTCGAATTGCGCGCCATGGCTCAGCATCATTGACGAAGCTGGTTGCACAGGTCACCCCGGCACTCTTTGCCAGTTCCGACACAGCGTCAAGGATATTACGCGCGTGTTCTTCGGTTATTTTTTGATAGGACTCTGGATCAAAACCGTCAACCGGTACATAGACCATCATGGCCTCGTAGTACGGCGGCGCATAGGGTGGGATGACGTGCAGGGCCGTGACCCGCGCTTCTAAGCGCTTGGCGAGGTTGATGGCAGTTTTGACGGCTTTGCTCGAAAGTTTCGATCCGTCTGTCGGCACGAGGATATGTTTATACATCGCTGCGCTCCAATGGATTAATTTTTTTCGCTGCGGATTCCAGGTGATGTTAGCCGAGAAGATTTGATAAGCCCAGGCGCCGTCCAACGATTTGCCTAACGTGGATATTCGCATGATTGGATCACTTGCCGGAACCAGCAAGGCGCGCAGTGCCGCAAGCCCCACCCTGTCAAAAGTCCCCAAAGCAATATTTGGCGGCGCGCGGCTTCACTGGCGCTCAGGCCGACGAGTGTTTCGTGTATCACTATGAGTCGACTTTAGCGGTTACGCGCGTTTGCGCAGTAGCCGCTGCCGTCGGAGCACATAACTCCGGCGGGCGACATCAGCGCGCTGGCAGCGCATCTGCGCAGTGCCGCCGGTGCCATTGTGTAACTCATCGCGCGGGCGCTGTCGGCCGCTGCCGGATCGTGTCAAACGTTGTCTGGGCCTGATCTCAAGGCGTGATGGCGACCTTGAGCACACCGTCACGCTGATGAGCAAACAGGTCGTAGGCTTTTTCGATTTCGTCGAGCTTAAACCGATGGGTCACCATGGCACTCAGGTCAACACGACCCGATTGAATCACCGCTAGCAGACGACGCATGCGTTCTTTGCCACCGGGGCACAAGCTCGTCACTATCTGGTGATTGCCGAGCCCGGCCGCAAACGCGCTCATCGGGATCGTAAGGTCTGAGGAATACACCCCCAGACTCGACAAAGTGCCACCCGGTCGCAACACGCGTAAACAAGCTTCGAATGTGGCCTGGGTGCCCAGCGCCTCGATGGCGACGTCGACACCGCGCCCATCGGTAAGCCGCATGATTTCTTCGACTGCGTCGTTGCGGCTACCGTCGATAACAAAGTCGGCACCCATGCGACGCGCCATTTCAAGCCGGTTGGCCAGGCGATCCACACCGATGACCATCGTCGCCCCGCTTAATTTAGCGCCGGCCGTGGCGCACAGGCCGATTGGGCCCTGGGCAAAAACCGCCACGCTATCGCCGATGTGAATGTTGGCGCGTTCGGCGCCACTGAGTCCGGTCGACATGATGTCTGGACACATCAGTACTTGTTCATCGCTGAGTTCGTCGGGTACCGCGGCAAGATTGGCCATGGCATCGGGCACCAGCACGTACTCCGCCTGGCAGCCGTCGATGGTATTGCCAAACTTCCAACCGCCGATGGCTTTCCAGCCGTGCGCGGTGCCAGCCCCGTCTTGCGATGCACAGCCGCTCTGACAGGCATTGCTCCAACCACTCGGTGTAATCGCGCCGGCGATGACACGCTGCCCTTCGCGGTAACCCAGTACCGCCGAGCCCAGCTTGTGAATGATGCCGACTGGCTCGTGACCGACGGTCAATCCGCGCGCGACTGGATACTCGCCTTTCAAAATGTGCACATCGGTGCCGCAGATGGTGGTGGTCGTCACTTTAATCAGTGCATCGAGCGGGCCGACGTCGGGGATGCGCTTGTCATCCAGCACAATGCGCCCGGGTTCAACAAATATTGCAGCCTTCATCATCGCCATGACATTGCTCCTTGGGTTTAGGGCGAGCATAACGAGTATTGGGGGATAGGCGTAGTGGCTCGCTGGCAGCGCGGTTGTTCGACACCCATGGGCCGCGTGCGCTTAGCCATGATGACCGTGGTTTGGTGCTGTGTCCTGGAATGTGCGGCTGAAGTCGGCGCTACGCAGCATCGGGCACTTGCCCGCATGCGGTATAGATCACACCGCTTGCGCCATGCGCCTGAGTTTGCCGCTCTCGATCAACAATACCGCTGCCACTACTAGCGCAACACCCAACAACTGGGTGTAACCCAACCGCTGATCAAGCAACAGAAAACCGAGCAACACACTGGTTACCGGCTCGATATTCATGAACAGCGAAGCCTTGACCGGGCCAATTTCTGCGAACACCACAAACAATCTGACAATACCGAAAGAATAGAACAAAGGTGCAGCGAGGAACGCCAACCAGGCGACCGTTGTATGGGGCAGGTGTGCCCCTCCATGCACCAGCGCGACAACGGTAAAAATCGCGATCGCGGCGCCCAGCATATGCAAGGTTATGGGACGCGAGTCGCCGTCACCGCGCACCCGTGCGCTCGCTGTCATGACAATTGTCACACCGACTGCGCCGGCCAGGCACAGCGTGATGCCCAGGCGGTGCAAGGGCGCGCCGAACACATCAAGTGCCAGCAGGATGCCCGTGAATGCGATCACCAAAGCGGTGGCGGTACGGGCACTAAAAGCCTGGCGACCGCTCCACCATTCAACCAAGGCCACGAGGATAGGAAAGCAATAAAAAGTGGCTACTACCAGACCAACCGGCAGGTACTGAATGGCGACCAGCACGCCGTAGGAGTAGCTGGCAAATACACAACCGATCAGCAGCGCACCGTGCCGTTGCCGCGTTGGCAGTTTGCGCGGCACCGCACGCGCCACGAGCAGCACATAAAGCAGGATGAAGGCCGTACACGAACGTGCCAACAACACCGCCAAAGGCGTTGCGCCCCCCCGATAGGCCAGCGCCGCCAGGCTGGTGTTACTGGCAAAAGCAATACCGACCGCAAGCGCCATGGCAACACCGCGCCAGGGCGTAAGGGCCGGCGCGACGGACGGCGTGGTTTTCATGGGTCGAGCAGTATACAAGCGC
>JAYUQF010000056.1:0-2207 GCA_043756885.1 Pseudomonadota bacterium | reverse complement strand
CCGCTCATGTATGCACTGGTGGCGGCAGATATGCTCACGCTGGTGGGTGAGTGTTTTGCCAATACACCGCAGAGCAATGAATTTCTGGTCGCTGGACGGCCGCGTTATCTGGGTGGCAGCCACGGTGCTTATGCCGATCTGTGGTCGGCAACATTACATACCGCCGCGTCCATTCGCAGCGGCCAACCCCAGGCGCGCCACGATTTTTCGCGTATGTCTTATCCCGAATTAAAAGCTTTCATGCTCGGTCTTGATGCGGGTGCGACGGCGACCGCGCGGCGTTTACACAAAGATTTTGCTATCGCTGCCGCTGGCCATGTGCTCGATGCCGGCGGTGGTGCCGGTGGACTGGCCATCGCCTTATGCAGCTTGAGCCCCAACCTGCACGCGACGGTCGCCGAACTTGCCAACGTTGCGCCCATAACCCGCGAGTGTGTGCAGGAGGCGGGCTTGGCTGGGCGTATCGATGTGATCGAATGTGATCTGGTAAGCGCGCCACCGGCGGGCCACTACAGCGCCGTTATCATGCGCGCCCTGTTACAAGTGATGAGTAGCGACGATGCCCAGGCCACCGTGTCTCACTGTGCGGCAGCTTTGCTCTGCGGTGGTGGACTGTATGTGGTCGGGCGTGCGCTCGATGACACACGCTTGTCGCCGCTCGACGCGGTAGCGGCCAACGTCATGTTCCTCAATATCTATGACGATGGTCAGGCTTATACCGAGGGCGAATATCGCAGCTGGCTGGCTGCTGCCGGGTTGGTCGATATCCACCGCCAGGAATTAGCTGGCGGTTACAGCATTATCCATGGCCGGAAGATCTGACGCGCTGAACATTGCGCCACGTTGCCCGGTAATGCGCCTAAGGTCCGCGCGCCAACTCGCGTGCGATGACCAGATGCTGGATGTCGTTCGTGCCTTCGTAAATCGAAAGCACGCGCGCGTCCCGATAGAATTTTTCAACAGCGTGATTGCGGGTGTAACCAGCACCACCGTGGATCTGCAAGGCCGCCGAACACACTTCTTCGGCGACCTGCGCAGCGAAGGCCTTGGCCATCGAGGCCGCCATTAAAGCCGATACACCGGCGCTGGCCAGTGCCGCGGCGTGCCAGGTCAATTGACGCGCCGCTTCGAGCTTGGTGGCCATTTCCGCCAGGCGAAAACCAACCGCCTGATGTTCGATGATGGCCTGGCCGAAAGTTTTGCGCTCGCGTGCATAACTCAAGGCCGCCTCCAGCGCGGCGCGCGCCACGCCCACCGCCTGTGCTGCAACGCCGATGCGGCCACCTTCGAGATATGCGAGCGCGATGCGATAACCTTCGCCGGGCTGCCCTAACAGCGCGTCGTTGCCCAGTTCCAAATCTTCCAGCGCGATTTCTGCGGTATCACAATTGCGATGGCCGAGTTTGTCTTCGAGCCGCGCCACACGATAACCAACTGCGTTAGTGGGCGCGAGAAAAACGCTGATACCGCGTTTGCCGGCGGCGGGATCTGTCACCGCGATAATCATCGCGAGCTGGGCACTTTGGCCGGCGGTGACAAAATGTTTATTGCCGTTTAATACCCAGCGCTCGCCGTGGCGCTCAGCGCGGGTGCGGATAGCGGCGGCGTCGGAGCCGGTATGGCTCTCGGTCAACAAAAAACAACCGCGTAATTCACCCCGCGCCAGCGGTGTGAGCAGCGCGCTGTGCTGAGCCGGGCTGCCGTAGTCGCGAAGCGCTGCGCACACCGGCGAATTCGATACATTCATGAGGTTGCTTACACCACAATCAGCAGCGGCAAACTCCTCTGTGACCAGCGCATAACTCAACATGTCGAGTCCGCTGCCACCGAGGGCAACGGGCACCAGCATGCCGAAATAACCGAGCTCTGCCATGCGCGCCAATACGGCGGCCGGTACACTTTGCTGGTCTTGTTCCCAGCGTTGTGCGTGCACCGCAATCTCGCGCTGGGCGAATTCGCGCGCGGTGGCACGTAGCGCGTTTTGTTCGTGACTCAATAACATCGTTTCACAGTCCCGCCAGGACCTCATCGAGGGTGCCGAGCAGCAGATCGGCGTGCTCTCGTGCGATGGGCAGGGGCGGACGGATCTTCAGTACGTTGTCAAACTCGCCAATGCGCCCCATCAGCACGCCGCTGTCTTTCATGAGATTGATAACCCGCAGGGCCTGGGCGGTGGCCGGAGTTTTTTGAACGCGATCGGTCACCAA
>JAYUQF010000055.1:0-5708 GCA_043756885.1 Pseudomonadota bacterium | reverse complement strand
GAACAGAGCGTCGAGGTTACGAATACTCATCGTGCGCCGCCAGACATGGAAACAAATCGACTCGCGGTGACAAACGGCGACATGCGCTGTCGCCGCGTTTTTTGCATCTGTCTTAGCGCCGGAACAAGCCGATCAAGCTGGCTTTTGCGAGGGTGTGAAAGTTGAGATAAAAACCGACGATTGCCGCCGACGTGTCGGCGGTCACCGGCAGTGTTTTCAGATCCACCGCATGCACCGTGAAGATATAACGATGCACATTGTCGCCAACCGGTGCGCACGGACCACCATAACCGGGTTTACCAAAATCGGTGCGTACTTCGAGTGCGCCGGCAGGCATTTTGCCGCTGGTGGGATCGCCCGCACCCACTGGCAGTGCGTTGACCGCAACGGGAATGTTTGCCACTACCCAATGCCAGAACCCACTGCCCGTTGGCGCATCGGGGTCAAAACAGGTAACAGCGAAACTTTCTGTACCGACCGGAGCGCCACTCCACGACAGCGCCGGCGACAAATTGTGACCGGCACAACCAAAACCATAGGCTTCTGACAACACGTGATCGATGCCGAGCAACTCGCCTTCTTTGAAACTTTCACTGGTGAGGATCAGGGCCATGATTTATATCCTTCGTTGAAGCTGGAAGCGTTGAGTGCGCTAATGATCGCTTGCGCCACTGGCGCCTAAGCCCGTCACAGCGCGCACGTATTGATGATCAAAAGCTTTGTTTTCTGCCGCCGCACGCGCGCTGCGATCGGTGAGTGATACGAGCACTGTCACGCTTACGCAGGTCACGAGCGAAAAAAGTGCCGGGTAACGGTACGGAAATAGTGGCGCAGCGTGATGCAAAATATCTACCCACACCGTCGGCCCGAACAGCACACACGCGCAGGCCGTGACTAAACCAAGACTACCGCCGATGACGGCGCCACGCGTGGTCAACCCTCGCCAATAGAGTGACATGAACAGGATGGGAAAATTGACGCTGGCAGCCACCGCAAACGACAGCAGCACCATATAAGCGACGTTTTGTCCTTCAAAAGCGATCCCCAATATCACGGCAAACACACCGAGCACGACGGCGGCCATGCGCGAGACGCCGATGACTTCGGTCTCGGTCGCACGCCCGCTTCTGAGCACATTGGCATAGATATCGTGGGCGATCGCTGAAGCGCCTGACAGTGTGAGGCCCGACACCACCGCCAGAATCGTGGCAAAGGCCACGGCCGAGATAAAGCCCAGGAACAGATCCCCGGCCAAGGCGTGGGACAAATGGATAGCTGCCATATTGTCGCCACCGCGCAAGCCGCCGGCCGGCGTCAGAAACTGTGGGTTACGGGCCAACAGCGCGATGGCACCGAAACCCAGGATGACGAGTAACAAATAGAAGTAGCCGATCAGACCACTGGCAACAAATACCGAATGGCGTGCCGCGCGTGCATCACGCACGGTGAAAAAACGCATCAAAATATGCGGCAGGCCGGCCGTGCCAAAGACCAGCGCGGTACCCAGGGAAAGTACCGACAGCGGATCCGAGACGATGCCACCGGGCGCCATAATATCAACACCCTTGTTATGCATTGCCACTGCGGTGCTGAACATTCTTTCCAAAGAAAAATCGAACTGTGCCATCACCAGTACGGCCAACAGCGTAGAGCCGAACAGTAGCAGCACCGCCTTGGTGATCTGCACCCAAGTGGTCGCGATCATGCCACCAAACGTCACATAGAAAATCATCAACGCGCCAACCGTCAACACTGCGCCGCTATAGGGCAAACCGAACAGCACCTGAATTAGCGTGCCGGCGCCTACCATCTGGCCGATCAGATACATGCTGATCACAACCAGGGTCGAGCACGCTGACAGTGTGCGCATGGGCGTAGCAGCGAGCCGGAAGCTCACAGCATCGGCGAAGGTATAACGGCCGAGGTTGCGCAAGCGCTCAGCGATCAGAAACAACACCAGCGGCCAGCCTGCCAGACCACCGATGCCCCAGATGAGGCCATCAAAACCACCGGTGTAGATGAGGCCCGACACCCCGAGAAAAGAAGCGGCGGACATAAAATCGCCAGCGATAGCAAAACCGTTCTGCGTGCCACTGATATTGGCACCGGCAGCATAATAGTCGGCTGTCGTGCGGGTACGCCGCGCCGCCCACCAGGTAATGCCCAAGGTCACCGCGACAAATATCAGAAACATCGTTATGGCGGGCAAATTGAGCGGCCCGCGTGCGATGGGGCCGCTACTTTCGCCCATCGCATGCGTATTCGCTGCCGCCAGCAACATCAACAGCATGACGCAACTAGCTACCACGCAAGACATAAACTCAAGCCTGCGCTTGGCAGCGCGCGACAATGCGCGCCATAGTGCGATCAAATTCACCGTTGGCACGCCACACATAAACACCGGTCAGCGTAAAGCCGAAGAGGATGGTGGCCGAGCCCCAGGGAATACCGCGCGAGATCACGCTGTCAGGTCCGATTGGCACCGCCAGCAAGTCGGGCGCAAAGGCGACACAGACCAGAAAACTCAAAAAGCTGACGAACACCAGCGCACACAGCAACCACGTGAAACGCTGACGTCTTTGTTGTAAGGCACGAAATTCAGCATCGGCAAAAATGCGCGTGTACAGTTGATCCATGGATTCTCCGCTCGGCGAGCCGTGCAACTAAGCAACACGCTCGCCGGTTTGGCTGGGGAGCACGCGGCACGGCGCTGGCCCATACCGCAATGAAGTGTCTACCAGAGCTTTTTGCTGGCCAGACGCGCACCCTCGGCAAGCGCCGCGAATTTTGCCCACACCACCGACGCGGCCACCATTTCCCAACCGGCGAAGGTGCCAAAGCCACAATCAGCACCGGCGATCACACGCTCTTTATCACCGACGGCATCAACCGCTTCGAGGATGCGGTTGCAGATCACCTGTGGGTGTTCAATGTAGTTGACCGTCGAATCAATAACCCCGGGGATCAGGATCTTGTCTTTTGGCATGCCACATTTTTTGAGTGCGGCATATTCATGTTGATGCCGCGGATTGGCAAACTCAATCGACAGCGCGCCGACGTTGGCGTGGGCAATGATCGGGAAGATATCGGCCAGCGGCACATCACAATCGTGGGGGCCGTCGTAGTTGCCCCAACATACGTGCAGACGAATGCGCTCAGCGGGAATGTTCACACAGGCCTGGTTGATAGCGTCGATATGGATAGTGATGGCATCCTGGAATTCCTTCAGGGAGGCATGTTGCCACTGGCCATGACGCTCCATGGCCAGGTCGGGACAATCGAGCTGCAGCACATAACCGCGCTGGTGAATGAGCTCGTACTCCTTCTGCATCTCGCGCGCCACTGCCCGCACGTAAGCTTCGTGACTAGGGTAAAAATCATTGCCAAGCGTGGTGCAGACAATGCCGGGGCAGGCGGCCGTCATGAACGCTTCTTGATAGCGACCTTTAACTTCGCCCAGGGCGCCATCGAACATATCAAATTCGCGCTTGGCGGGCGCCAGATCGGTGTAATGCACCTCGGCGTTGGCGGCCGGCGCGTCGAACACCTTCGACATCACCATACCGCGATTGGCCCACACCTGACCGAAGTCCGGATATTTGGCAAAGTCCGTGAACGGCTCGCGTTTACTGACACCGCCGAAGCCCTCAAGCCGCTGGCTGACGTAGGTTTGAAAACCAACCCGCGGCTGCTCGCCGTCGTTGATGATGTCTACGCCGGCATCGACCTGCGCTTTAACACTGCGTTTGACCCCCGCTTCGGCGAGTGCGTCTAAGCGCGGCTCATCAACCTGCTTACCGGCTTCCTGAGCAATCAGCAGGTCGGATAATTCGCGTTGCCGCGGCAGGCTGCCAACATGGGTGGTCAGGATCCGTTGATCGCTACGTTGCATGGTCGGTGCGCTCCCCTTGTTTATTTATTGTCTTCCCGCTGCGTCGCTGTAACAGGTCTCGGGCGGCCTAAGTGTACACGCCGAGGGGATAACACACCCATCCTATGGAGGGCCTGTAGGCAGCAGAGCAGCGCTCTGCCACCGAGAGTGAGGACCCGATGACCATGCTGCTTATCGCTTCGAGGCGCTGTGCAACGCAGTCAAAATCAACCGCCATACAACATGAGACGGGTAACGCGCGAGATTCCGTGGTGCCTTGCGCATTTGTACCAAATGATGGTCGCCAAATTGTTATCAAGTCATTCAAGGCAGCTGCCGCTAACCCCCAAGATTCACTATTGCTGCAAGCCCCGCAGACCTAAGCTCAGGAGATTTCGGAATGGCAAGCATTCTCGCCGTCGATGATTCGGCTTCCATGCGACAAATGGTCGCATTCACCCTCAAAGGCGCCGGCTATAACGTCATCGAGGCAGTTGATGGCAAAGACGCGCTCGAAAAAGCCAAATCAGGCGGCGCTGACGTGGTTCTCACGGACGTCAATATGCCGAATATGGATGGCATCGAGCTCGTCCGACAGTTACGTCAACTGCCGAAGTACAAGTTCACACCCATGCTGTTGTTGACCACCGAGTCCGGTGCCGACAAAAAAGCGCTGGGCAAAGCAGCGGGTGCAACCGGCTGGCTGGTAAAACCGTTTAACCCCGAGCAATTGCTCGCGACCATCGCCAAGGTCCTCGGCTAAAGCCGCGCCCTCAAGACTCGCAGCTCAGTTCATCGCGGGAGGCAGCATGTCTATCGACATCGCACAATTTCACCAAGTGTTTTTCGAAGAGTCGTTCGAAGGTCTCGAGATCATGGAATCGGGTCTGGTCGACCTCGAAGTCGGACGTCCGGACGTTGAAGCCATCAATGCCATCTTCCGCGCTGCGCATTCAATAAAAGGGGGCAGCGGCACATTTGGCTTCAGCGCCATCGGCGACTTCACCCACGTACTGGAAACTCTGCTCGACGAAATGCGCAGCGGCACCCGCCAGGTTACACGCGAAGCGGTCGATGTGTTGCTGTTGGCAGTCGACAGCCTGCGTTCGATGCTCGACGGCGCGCGCAGCGGCCACGACTTTGATGCCCAGGCCGTAGCGGAAGTTCATCACAAACTCGAGGAGCTGTTGCACCAGGGCGCCGCCACTAGCGCGGCACCTGCACTCACCCAAACAATCGTCGCTGCGGATATCCACCCCAGCGCCAACGGCGCACTTTGGCTTATCGAATTTACGCCCGAACTGCACTTGTTCGCCACGGGTAACGACCCCGTGCGGATCCTGCGCGAACTGGAGAGGCTTGGCACGTGTCGCACCGAGGTCGATGTCTCACGTCTGCCCGACTACACAACGCTCGACCCCGAAACTTGTTACAGCGTGTGGAAAATCGAACTTGATGGCAGCGTTGAAGAAGCTGCCATCCGCGAAGTATTTGAATGGGTGGAAGACGACGCCAAAATAGTTATCAGTCGCGACCAGCCGGCGCTTCCGGTAGTGACGGAAATTGCTGCTGTTACACCAACCGCAGTGCCGGCCGCAGAAAACCGCCGGCAAGGTGATCGTCGACAGAGCGATCGTCGTGAAGGTGAAGCTCAAGCCAATGCACCGGCGGCCTCCATTCGTGTTGATACCGCCAAGGTTGATTCGTTGATCAACCTGGTCGGTGAACTGGTGATCACCCAGTCCATGCTGGGCCAATTTGATGATGAATCCAAACCCATCAACTTCGCCAAACTGCGCGAAGGCCTGGCACAGCTCGAACGCAATACGCGTGAGCT
>JAYUQF010000054.1:0-2208 GCA_043756885.1 Pseudomonadota bacterium | reverse complement strand
GTTCCAGCGCCAACTTGGGCTGTCTCGCTACGAAACGGCTTTTCAGATTCTCCACAAGCTGCGCGCCGGCATGGTGCGCCCTGACCAGGATCGGATCGGCGGCAAGCCCGACGAACACGTCCAGGCCGATGAAACCTACGTCGGTGGGCGTACACGCGGAAAGGGCAGAGGCGTTCACGACATGGTTTTCGTTGCCGGTGCGGTCGAGGTCAAGCAGCGCAAGCAGGGTGGCAGTCTCAACAAGCGTAGGACTGGGCGTTACGCAGGGCGCGTTCGCCTTGCCGTTGCGCCAGATCGCAGCGCCAAGTCGCTGGGCGGATTCATCGAGCGCGCCGTTGCACCCGGCGCCACTATCATCACCGACGACTGGAGCGGTTACGCGAAGTTGGGCGAACGCGGCTATTGCCATACCGCGAATTCACCTTCCGCTTCAACCGCCGCTTCTACCCCTGCAACGCATTCCGTTCTCTGCTCGGGAGAGCCAGCGACGTCACCGCGCCCACCTACGCTGATCTCTACGCCGCAAAATCACCACTCACCACATCTAGATGGGTGGGTGTGACAACCCGATAAGAACGAGTGAATCTTCGCCGCAGTTTTACCCAGCACAGTCGTGGTCATGGTGGCGACCTCAGCGCTGCGTCGGCGTGGCTTATAGTTCCTTTAAGATGCGGCCGTGGCCGAGCACCGCATCGAAGGTGCCGGCATAACAACCCAGCACGTCCAGCACCGGCAGTTTGTACCACGGGTCGATTGCCGACGGCGCGTCGTAGTGCAGCGAGCCCGGCCCGGTCCAGATGTCGGGTATCCCATTCGCGCCCATATGTGGCACCAGTTCCAGCGCACTGCCGATGAGCTGGGCGAGGGCCGGCCGTTTGGCTTCAGTGGCGCAGGGGATGACTTTCAGCGAGACGCTCGGGGTCAGCACGAAATCCTCGGTGCGTACCGGCGTGACCTTGCGCATCACAGCGGTCAGCAGACGATTGCCGGTCGGACGTTCAACCAGGCCCATCATGACTTCGCTTTCGTGTCGTATTTCGACCTTGGCGAGTTTCTTGGCAAAGCCCCAGATCTCGCGTCCGCCGATCAGCGGTGCTTCGTTGTCGGTGAAGAGCGCCGGGTAGTAGCTCACCAGCTGGCCGTCGAGGCGCGCGCGGATCGAAATCATCGCCTCGTTATACGGCCCGAAGGTCGAGGCGCCGTAGTGCGCCACGATCACGGTGGCGGTGGCCGGACCGTCGAGTTCCATCTGTTCGGGTAACCACGCGGCGGCCGCATCCTCGTCGGTGCGATAGGTGATGAACATCATCTCCATGTGACGGTAGTAGAACGGCGGCTTCTGCACCGCCTCGCCAGTCACCGGCATGGTCGCGCCGTAATGATCGAGTTTGAGTTGGCCTTTGCGTGCCATGGTGGGTCCCCTGAATTGTCGTGTCGCGAGTATAGGTGATCCGTTTCAAACGCTGAGCGAGGCAGCGCTCAGCTTAAAGCCGGGCCCGGCCACGAGGATGGCACTGAGCTCGCCAGCCAGCGCGCCAGCAGCGCATTCACTTCACGCGGCCGCTCCTGCGCAACCCAATGGCCGGCATCAACCACCGCTTCGCGAAGGTCGGTGCAACGTGCGCGCATCGGTTCGGCGAGGCGCGAAGTGACGGTGTTGCACACATAGTCGTAACGCGCGCCGATGAACAGCACCGGCATGTGCAGGGTTTCGCTGCCAAGCGCACCATAGGCGGCGTTGGCGGCATGGTTCATATAATACGAATCGGGCCCGAAGAAACTGTTGCGGCCGAGCGCCTCGGCATACACGCGCAGATCTTCTTCGGTGACCACGTCGGCATCGCGCGGCAGATCAGGCGCGGCGTTGAGCGGCCCGAACCAGCCACCATTGCGTCGCACCTGCGCGGTGAAGGCGGGCTTACCGGCAGCGGCCGGGTCACCCTTGCGGAACAGCAATTTCACGGTCAGATAGGGATCGGCGCCGAACACTTGCGTGGCGCGCTCGAAGTTCTCCAGGTAATACATCTGGTAGTCCCATTGCCCGGCCGGGAATTGATCAAGCGGGTAAAGGTCGCGATCGACCAGCGACAGCAGATGATCAAAGCCATACTCGATGGTCGCGAAGGGCACGCATAGATTGGCGACCGCGACACAACGTTCGGCATGATGACTGGCGAGACTCCACACCGTTGGACTGCCCCAATCATG
>JAYUQF010000053.1:0-5727 GCA_043756885.1 Pseudomonadota bacterium | reverse complement strand
GTGCACCCGACGCACCAGCGGTGACGTTCATCGCGCCAGTGGCGGCCGATGCGTCAAGATTTTCGAAGCCCGTATAGATGACGTTGGACGAGCCGCTGGTGACCTGCTGTCCGGCCTGGGTGAAATCAATGGTCAGCGTGTCGCCACTCACCACCAACAGCGTGTCGTTGCCATCACCACCCGCAACGCTCGCGCTGCCGGCCAAGGTCTTGAACAAAAACAGGTGGCCACTACCGTCGGCCAGCGTGACAGCGTCCCCATCAGACAGCTCATAGCTGACCCGCTTGCTGCCGAATACCCCGCCTTCGAGGTTGCCGGCGGACACCTGCAGGATAAAGGTGTCGAAATAACCAATGGCCGGAACAAAACCCAGATTGGCCAACGACACACTCAGTTCGGCAGCCGTGCCCTGCAGTTGATATTGACCAAAGCCAAAGTCATCGAGGGTCAGGTTGCCAACTGAACCCGGCAAATAGCTCAACTGCCCGGCGGCGATGTTGATGGCCAGTAACACCGTGATGGTGCCGGTGCCCGTGACCTCCATATCGGTCAGGTCGAGCGTGGTTGAGCGGTATTGTTCGGCGGCGTTCTGATTGGTCAGTGTTGGCGTGGCCATAACGAAGCTTCTCCCCTATGAATTGCAGGCAGCACAATGCGTCTGCGACTATCCCTAAACGGGAATAGCGGCTAGATGAGCAAGCACATTAAGTTGGCGCCGGACAAAAAGGTTTAGATAAACCTTGGCGCGACCTCGAAAAACCGACGGCGCGCAGCGCTCTGACGCGGCGTTCAGTCCATCATCCGTGGCAGAATAACGGGCAATCCCATCTGTAGATGCGCCAAACGCAGCCGTGTACTCGATCAAGACTATATTGTGGGGCCGGGTGCGGGCCGCCAAATCCCTGACCTTGGCCACATGACCAAGACGCTTACAACCCGTGTTACGGGTCATTTGTTCGTGGTCTCGGCACCATCGGGCGGTGGCAAGACCAGCCTGGTGCGGGCGCTGATAGAGCGCGCCGGCGGCTTGAGCGTATCGACCTCCCACACCACGCGCGCACGGCGTAGCGGCGAGCACGACGGGATCGATTATCACTTTATCGATGAGCCCCGCTTTTCGGCGATGGTTGCGGCAGGCGAGTTTCTCGAACATGCCCGTGTTTTTGACCACTCTTATGGGACCGCCCGTGCGGCGGTGGCCGCCCAACTCGCCACCGGCGACGATGTCATCCTTGAAATCGACTGGCAGGGCGCCCGCAACATCCGCGCGGTTATGGCGGCCACCATTTCGATATTCATCCTTCCGCCTTCCATAGACGAGTTGCACAGGCGGCTCACAAACCGAGGTGACAAACCACAAACCATCGTGCGTCGCATGCGTGATGCGGTCAATGAAATGTCACATTTTGGCGAATACGACTATCTGGTCATCAACGATGATTTTGAACGGGCGGCCCATGCTCTCGTCGCCATTGTCACTGCCGCGCGCTTACGCCTGGCCGTGCAAGCCGAGCGCCACACCGAGATGCTGAGTCGGCTCGTGGCGCCTTGAAGGTGCCTTTGTTATCATCCCCGACCCCTTACCCTTTGTTGCCGCAGGATTTGCCCCATGGCCCGCGTTACCGTCGAAGATTGCCTGTTTGCTGTCGACAACCGATTCGACCTCGTGCTGATCGCCAGCCGCCGCGCTCGCCAGATTGCGATGGGCGCCCACGCTCTGGTTGATCCCGAAAACGACAAACCCACCGTGGTCGCGCTGCGCGAAATCGCCGCCGGCCTCATGAATCTTGAGATACTCGACGAAATCGACGCTAAAGAAAGGGCGGCCGAGGAGTACGAAATGGCCGCCGAGTTCGCCGAACAGCAAGTGGCGTCCGTCGATTCCGACTCCGATTTCTGACCCCGACCCCGTTATCCGGTGCGCTCGAACCAATCACGAGCGGCTCATGTATTGCGGGGCATCGCCTGAATCTCTACTGCGCGACTGGCATTGCGTGACAAGCGAGGCCAGTGCGTGAGCACACCGACCGTACAGTTCGAGACACAAGTACTGCGGATTGACGATCTATGCCGTCGCGTGCGCTCGTATCTGTCGCCTGATCAAATTAAGGATTTGCGGCGCGCCTACCGTTTTGGTGCTGACGCCCACGAAGGCCAGACACGCAAGAGCGGCGAACCTTACATCCAGCACCCCTTGGCTGTCGCCGGCATCCTCGCCGACATGCATATGGACCACGAGACCTTGATCGCGGCCATGCTGCACGATGTGATCGAAGACTCACTGGTGCCCAAGGAAGAAATCAGCGAAAAATTCGGCAGCGAAGTCGCGGACATCGTTGATGGCCTGTCCAAGTTGACGCAAATCGAATTTGAATCCCACGCCGAGGCCCAGGCGCAGAACTTCCAGAAGATGTTGATGGCGATGGCCGACGACATCCGCGTAATCCTGGTGAAGCTCGCCGACCGCCTGCACAACATGCGTACCCTCGACGCCCTGCGTCCCGACAAACGTCGCCGCATTGCGCGCGAAACGCTCGACATTTATGCCCCCATTGCCCAGCGCCTGGGCATGAACGCTATCCGCCTGGAACTTGAAGAACTCGGCTTCCAGGCGCTTTATCCCCAGCGCCACGGGGTGTTAAAACGCTTCATCCAGAAGATCCGCGGCAATCGCAGCGAGGTGGTGACCAAGATCAAAAACCGCCTCAAACGACATCTGCGTCAAGAAGAACTGGTCGCCCATGTCGCGGGCCGCGAAAAACACCTGTACAGCATCTATCGCAAGATGCGGCAGAAACATCTGCACCTGTCTGAGATGCACGATGTTTACGCCTTCCGCATTGTCGTCGACTCGGTTGATACCTGTTATCGCGCGCTGGGCGTCGTTCACAGTTTATACAAACCGATGCCGGGGACTTTCAAAGATTACATCGCGATCCCCAAGGCCAATGGTTACCAGTCTCTGCATACGGTTTTGTTTGGTCCCTTCGGTGTGCCGCTTGAAGTGCAGATCCGCACCAATGAAATGGATCAGGTGGCAGAGGCCGGCATCGCGGCCCATTGGCTCTACAAAACCGGTGATAGCGCAGCCAAGAGTGCGCATAAACGGGCCCGCGACTGGCTACGCGGCGTCATCGAACTGCAACGACATGCAGGCAACTCCCAGGAGTTCCTCGAAAACGTAAAAGTTGATCTGTTCCCCGACGAGGTCTACGTGTTCACGCCCAAAGGCGCGATCATGGAGTTAGCACGCGGTGCAACCGCCATCGACATGGCTTATTCAATCCATACCGACATTGGCAATAAATGTGTCGGCTGCCGCATCAATCGGCGACTCGCACCGCTGCGTACACGACTGAAGACCGGCGACACTGTCGAAATTGTGACCGCACCTGGCGCGCGCCCCAATCCGGCTTGGCTCAATTTTGTGGTGACGGGCAAAGCGCGGGCCAATATCCGGCATTTCCTCAAGAACCTCCACGAAGACGAAGCCGGTGTACTCGGCAAGCGCTTGTTGAACCGCGAACTGGAAAACTTTGACAGCTCTATCGATGCGCTCGACCCGCTGCGCGTGCGCGCGGCCTTGGCGAGCTTCAATTTAACTTCCATCGAGGAGCTGTTGGCGACCATCGGACTCGGCGTACGCCCCGCGCCGCTGGTAGCACGGGCACTGGTCAGCACCACGCGTGAAGACAATCTCGAGCGTCAGCAGCGGCGCGGTACGTCAGGTGAGTCGCGCGGTCCGCTGCTGATCCACGGCACTGAAGGCATGGTCGTCACGATCCCGAAATGCTGCTATCCGATCCCTGGCGATCCCATCATGGGCTTCATCACCGCCGGACGGGGTATCGTCATTCACCATCCATCGTGCAAAAACGTGGTTGAATTCCGCACCGCGCCCGACCGCTGGGTGGATGTTGAATGGGCGCCGGACCTCGACCGCGAGTTCAGCGTCGAAATTGTCATTGATGTAGTCAATCAGCGTGGTGTACTGGCTACCATCGCTGCCGGCTGCGCGGATCAGAATGCCAACATCGAGGGCATCGAGATAGTTGAGCGCGACGAACATTCCTCGACCATGCGGCTGACGATCGGCGTTCACCATCGTAAACATCTGGCCGACGTATTACGTACCCTACGCAACATCGATACCGTCGCGCGTGTGCATCGCAAGCGCGCTTGAACCAGGAACGAGCACCATGAGTAAGCAGGCGATAGTCACCAACGCAGCGCCCTGCGCCATCGGCACCTATTCGCAGGGCATCATCTGCGGCGACAGCATCTATCTGTCGGGGCAGATCCCGCTCGACCCCCATAGCGGACAACTGCTCGAAGGTCCAATGCGCCAGCAAATTGAACGTGTGTTCGATAATCTCGCGGCCGTTGCCACAGCCGCCGGTGCGAGTCTCGATGACTGCGTCAAACTCAATGTTTATCTGACTGACCTCGGGCACTTCGCCTTGGTCAACGAAGTGATGGCGACTTATTTCAGCCAACCCTATCCGGCCCGCGCGGCGCTCGGTGTTGCGGCCCTGCCGCGTGGTGCGGCGGTTGAGATGGACGCCATTCTCGCGCGACGCGCCTAAGCGCGCTGCGCTCGGCGCGCGAGTCGTGGCTGCTCCAATCGGGCTGGACGAAGCTGTTACCCGTCTGCACGGAGTCGGCGAAAAAATCGCCGAACATTTAGCTAAGCTGCGCATCGCGAGCATCGGTGATCTGCTCTTTCACCTGCCGCTGCGCTACCAGGATCGCACCCGCCTCACGCCTATCGGCGCCCTGCGCTTTAATTACGAAGCGCAGGTCGAGGGTGTTATTGAAGTTGCGCAAGTGGTATTTGGCCGGCGGCGCGCGCTGGTCGTGCGGGTGGCCGATGGCAGTGGCGCCATCAATCTGCGTTTTTTTCATTTCAACACCGCCCAGCAGCAGCGACTCGCGATCGGACGACGGGTGCGTTGTTTTGGCGAAGTGCGGCGTGGCCCGAATTCATTAGAGATGGTCCATCCCGAATGCCAGGTGCTGGCGGGAGACAACCCCATCGCCGTCGATGCCGAACTTACGCCCATCTATCCGAGCACCGAAGGCCTGCAACAAAACCGCTTGCGGCATTTGACCCATCAGGCACTGGCCCTGCTGGCGCAAGCACATGACGATACCCACGAGCTGTTACCGCGCCCCTTACTTGAACGGCTGCAAATGCCGTCCCTGCGTGCGGCTTTAGAATTTGTCCATCGCCCACCACCCGATGCCGATGTTGAAATGCTCGCCCAATCCAGCCACCCGGCTCAGCGCCGACTGGTTTTCGAAGAGTTACTTGCGTATCAGTTGAGTTTAAAACGCTTGCGCGAACAGGCCCGTGATTTTGGCGCACCGATGGTCACCAGCGGCACCTTGCAGCAAGCGCTGCTGGCAGGGTTTGGTTTTACGCTGACCGGCGCGCAGCAGCGCGTCATTGCGGAAGTCGAAAGCGATCTGGCCCACGGCCTGCCCATGTTGCGCTTGCTGCAGGGCGATGTCGGCGCGGGCAAAACCGCTGTCGCAGCGGCAGTGGCGGCGGACTTGTTGCAGGCCGGTTACCAAGTCGCCTTGATGGCACCCACCGAACTGCTGGCAGAACAACACGCCACCACGCTGCGCCGCTGGTTTGAACCGCTCGGAATAGAAAGCTTCCTGCTGACCAGTCGTCTGAGCAAGAGCCAGCGCAAACCCTTATATGCGCGTCTTGCCAGC
>JAYUQF010000052.1:0-2215 GCA_043756885.1 Pseudomonadota bacterium | reverse complement strand
CGGCCTCAAGCACCCAGCTTGGCCTGCCTGGATCTTTTGATGCGCTGTGGCAATTGCCTGTCATTGTTTACGCCCGCCTGGTGTGGCGCATGCAGACTTTGTACGTGAGGGTCACCTTGTTCTGTTTCGTGCAGGTGGTGTTGGCGCGGCTGCTCGGCATGCGGGTAGTGGTTGAACACAATGGCTGGACCGCCAGCGAACGACGCCTGCGTGGTGGCGGTGCGTACATAATCGCGCTCGAACGCTGGAGTCAGATAGCCGCCGCGCGTTACGCCCACCGCTCGCGCTGTGTGACCGCAGGTATCGCGCGCCTGCTGCTTGAAGGCGGCTGTCCCGGCGAGCGTCTGTTTGTGCTCGGCAACGGCGTCGATCTCGAACTATTCAAACCCCGCGCCGCGCCGCGTTTGCCCGACGCACCGCTCCGTCTTGGTTTTATCGGCCTGTTGAATTCCTGGCAGGGTGTCGCCACGGCCCTGGCCGCGCTGCACGCACTGACACAAGGGCACAACCTGGAATTGGTCATAGCCGGTGATGGTCCACTGGCCGCTGAGCTGCGCGCGCGGTGCGCGGCCCTGGGTCTGGACACCTGTGTGCGCTTTCTCGGACGTATTCCAGCGGCGCAGGCGGCGAGTGTCATCAATGATTTTGACATCGGGCTGGCGCCTTATACCCTGGGCCGTAATGCGGAGATCGGATCGTCGGCTATCAAGATCCGCGACTACGCAGGCTGTGGTTTACCGGTGATCGCCGCGCGCCTTCCGGGCATCGCCGAGCTTGAAGCGCACGGCTGGTTGTTCACCCATACACCCGACGATGCAACTGATCTGGCGCGTGTGATCGGCGCAGTGGCGGCCTTGGGACGCAACGAACTCGCCCGCCGCGGCCAGCTGGCCCGTGAGTATGCACAAGCGCATTTCGACTGGCGCGAGATCGCAGCGCAGGTAGTGGCGCAGTGTTGACGGTTTATTGCGCGCACAGGCTGTTGTCGTGCCATCAGCACGCACCATGAGAATGCGCATCGCCCATATCATCACTGGCCTGCGTGGTGGTGGCGCCGAGTTCATGCTGGCCCGTTTATGCGTGGCGATGGCCGCTGCGGGCCATGACTTGCGCGTGTTTTCTTTGACGGCCGGCGGGCCGGTTGCCGCGTTATTGCGCGAACAGAAAATTCCGATGTATGAACTTGGTCTGCGCAGTGCGCGCGATCTGCCACGCGGTGTGCTGGCGCTGCGACGCGTATTGCGCGACTTTGCACCGGACTTGGTGCAGACCTGGTTGTGTCATGCCGATCTGATCGGTGGCCTGCTCGCACGTTATTGCCTGGCTGTGCCGGTGGTGTGGGGCGTGCATCAAGCCGATGCTGATGTACGAGACATGTCGTTCGCTACACGCATGGTGCTGCGCGCCTGTGCGGCGCTCGCCGGACAGGTACCGAGCCGGGTGATCTGTTGCGCAGAAGCGGGGCGACGTGCGCGCTTGGCAAGCGGCTTTCCCGCCGCGCTATTAGAGGTCATACCTAACGGCGTCGATTGTGCACAGTTCAATCGTGATCCCGATGCACGTGCGCGCGTGCGTCGCGAACTCGGTGTGGCGCAGGAGACCCTGCTGATCGGTATGCCGGCGCGCTGGCATATCGACAAAGATCACGCCCTGTTGTGCGCGGCCGCGAAACAGGTGCTGGCGAGCTGTCCCCATGCGCGCTTTGTTTTGTGCGGCGAAGGCATGCATGCGGGCAACACGGCACTGGCAGCCATGATCGCAGCCACCGGACAAGCGCAGGCTTTCCATCTGCTTGGTTTTCGCAGCGACATGGCCGCACTGCTGGCGGCGTTGGATGTGGGTGTGTTGTCGTCGCGGACCGAGGCCTTTCCGAATGTGATTGTGGAGACCATGGCCTGCGCTGTGCCATTTGTGGCGCCCGCCGTAGGAGATGTTGCCACGATGATCGGTGAACAGGGCGAGGCTGGTCGCGTGGTCGCCGCGGGCAACGCACAAGCACTGGCCGCAGCGTTACTCGAGGTGCTGCAGGCCAGCGCTGAACAACGACAAAAGATGGGTGAAAAAGCACGCGCGCGGGTTGTGGCCCACTTCAGTCTGGCGACGACGGTGGCGCGTTATGCGGCGGCTTATCGCACCGTGCTGGACGCCACCAGCGTCGCGGGCTGTTAGCGGTGTGCGGGATCGTTGGCATGTTAGTGGGCACGGCTGGGCGCGG
>JAYUQF010000051.1:0-2218 GCA_043756885.1 Pseudomonadota bacterium | reverse complement strand
GATCGCGGTTCCGGTCATTGCCAATGCAGGTATCAACCACGAGCTTGGCGCCTGGCGTTTCGACGATCAGGGTATGGATGCTGAGCGAGAGTTCGCCCTGTGCTGAAACGAAGTGCGGTGCGAGCCATGGCACCAGCTTGGTCATCTCCGGCGTCACACCGGGCAGCAGGCCGGGGAACTCCGGGTAAAAAACTTCTTCAAGCTTGCTGATGGTGATGTCGCCGATTTGCCATTTCATAGCGTGTGTTCCTGTACTTGGCCCGCGCCTTTGTGGGTGATGAATTTGCTAACGTCGCCGTCCAATCAAACGTGTCGGCATGGCGTGATCAGATCCGCGCGTTTATCAGCCGCCTGATCCGGTTTTTGCCGCGCGCAGTTCGAATATTTCGTAGCCGGGAAAGTTGCTGCCGAGTTCGCTGTAGCAGGTCTCGTTGTAACGCTTAAAGCCGCCACAATAAACCATGAAGAGTTGCGGTTTGCCTGGAATGTTGGCACCGGAGTACCAGCTCTTGGTGGTGAGCGCACCGGGTCGACGTGCGGCAAAGCGCAGGGTCTCCTTGCGCCAGTGTTCTTGTGATTCTTGTCGTGGATGCAGCAGCGGGCGGCCGTGTTGGTCCAGCCACTCGATGGTGTCGAATATGAAGTCGATTTGTTGTTCGGCCAGGGTCGCCATGTTGGAGAGCACGGAGGGCGACATGGCACTCGACGGCAGGAAAAGATTGGGGAAACCATGGACCATGGTGCCGAGATAGTTGATGGGGCCGTTGACCCAGGCGTCTTTTATCGTGCGTCCGTCCATACCCATGATGTCGATGGCGAGCACCGGCCCCGAGATCGCATCGAAGCCGGTAGCGTAAACGATGACATCGAGCGCTATCGTTTTGTCGCTTGTCTCAATCCCTGTGGCGACAATGCCCTTGATAGGAGTCTGCGGCAGGGCAATAAGATGAACATGGGGCAGATTAAAGGTCTGCAGGTACACATCGCTCTGACACGGCCGCTTGCCACCGTAAGGATGATCCCAGGGCACCAGGTGTTGGGCGGTCCATGGATCTGTCACCTGTTCCTGCATGCGCTGGCGGATGAAGTGGGAGATGGCGTCATTGGCTTGCGGCAAATACGCGTCTCTGAAAGCCAGGGCGATGTATTTGCCGTCCCACGCCCGCTGCAAGGCGCGCTCACGTCCCGCGTCATCAAGCTCAAGGTAGCGTTCGTCGCCCATACCCATCGGCGTATGGCCGCCGTAAGTCTCGCGGAATGCGCGGCGAGTTGCTTGCGGATCGGCGCGCAACGCAGTGACCAGCGATGGGTCCATCGGGCCAGCACTGGTCGGCGTGACATAGTTGGCGGTGCGCTGGAAGACATAGACCTCGGCCGCGACCTTGGCGACTTCTGGTATGACCTGAATGCCGGAAGAGCCGGTGCCGATCACGCCAACGCGTTTACCGCGCAGGTCGACGCTGCCGTCTTTGGGCCAGCTCGAAGTGAAGTAGGCCTCACCGGCAAAGTTTTTCACGCCCTCGATGTCCGGCGCCTTGGGATCTGATAGCGCACCAATGGCGAGCACCGCATAACGGCAGATCACCGTTTCGCCCGCAGCGGTGCGCACAGACCACCAACCCGTGACCTCGTCGTAACGCACCGACACGACCTTGCTATCGAAGTGGATGTGTTTGAGCACATCACAACGTTCGGCCACAAACCGCAGATAGCGCTGGATCTCATTCTGTCCGGCGCAGGCGTCCGACCAATTCCAATCACGCACAATGTCATTGTCGAAAAAATACGCGTAGTTGTAGCTTTCTACATCGCAGCGCGCGCCGGGGTAAGCGTTCCAGTACCACGTGCCGCCAACGTCAGACCCGCGTTCGAAGCCACGCACGCTGAGCCCGCGCTTACGCGCCTGCCACAGGGCGTAGATGCCGGCGAAACCGGAGCCGACCACGACCACGTCGCAATCGGGCTGGGTTTTGCTGTGCGCAATCTCGGTCATATTGTCTCTCTCGGGTTGGTGCCGAAGCGTATTCGAGTCGTTTGTACGTGAGCGCGGACGTTTTAGTAAGCAAGTCCGGTCAACCCACGGGCAGCGTTGCCGCTGTGCTGGGCACGATATTACCGGGTTCGTCACAGCATCGGCACTACGGGCCGCTCGGAGGTGTGCGTTAGCGAGGTGGGATTTTATAGTCGCTTGATACGGGTCGCAGCGCGATCGGCCCTG
>JAYUQF010000050.1:0-2219 GCA_043756885.1 Pseudomonadota bacterium | reverse complement strand
GAGGTAGTAGGCGTGTTCCCATAAGTCGTTCACCAACAGCGGCTGATAGCCCTCGCTGAGCGGGTTATCGTGTTCGTCGGTGGTGAGGATATGCAAATTCAACTGCGGACAGGGGCCCACCACCAGCCACAGCCAACCGGCACCAAAATGTTTGTCGCCGGCGTGCTCGAACTGGTTTTTGAAGTTATCGATCGTGTCGAAATCGCGTTGGAGCGCAACTGCCAACGCACCGCCCGGTGTGCCGCCGCCGCGCGGTGACATGTTTGCCCACAGCAGACTGTGATTAAGGTGGCCGCCGGCCTGATGCCGAATTTCGCTACGAATTGACAGTGGCGCGCGCGACAAATTTTTCATCAGCCATTCCGGCGTCTTGTCTTTGAGATCCTCCGGTGCAGCCGACAACACGGTGTTGAGTGCTTTCACATACGCGGCATGATGCATGTCGTGGTGCAAGGTCATGGTGCGCGCATCGACATGGGGTTCCAGTGCATCGACGGCATAGGGCAAGGGCGGGAGTTGATGAATCATGACGAGGCGGGTCCTGTTGGCGATGACGCGAATTGCGCGCACGCAGACTATGGTGGCTTGAACCGGTTCAATCTGTTCGTTCTGCCGCTTAGGACCCTGGTCAAACACTCTCTACATTCGGCCGTTCGTGAGCGGCCGCAGCGGCGTTGCATTTCTAGGCAATAGCTCGCTATTGCCGGCGAAACGCGCCTGGCCGCAACCACTCACGAACACCCTCGGTGTTGACGGGATAATATTGACGAGGGTACACGAGTCGTGTTTTGGGGTGTTAAATGTACGCCTGAATTTGCACCTGCAACGTACTCCAACGAATGCCCCGTAGCTGTAACTTCAAGCGCACAAGAGCACTCACGGTTTCACCAGCGCGCAAACGACTCACCGCTGTTCTGTGCGCTGGCAGACGGAGCGAAAACAATGCGGGTTGTATACCATTGGGTCTCTGCAGTGGGCGCTGCGCGGTCCGCCGCGCGCCGATCAATTACGTCCCGGTGCGGCAGGTCCGAGGCGCGTGGTCTGCCGTGGCACTGAAAACGGCAGAGCCCTACACGCGATAAAGACCAGACCATGAAGCGCAACTTTTCTTTCGACGCGGCGGTCCACACCGCGAAACTGCTTCTCTCCCGCTGGCGCCGGCGCTTAAGTGGCGCGCACGCACACGATGATGAGTTGCCGCTGCGCGCTGAACTGTTCAACGATGAGCAAATGGAACAGCACGGCCAAAACCTGGCCCGTGACCATATGCTGGACGGCGCTGGCAGACCGGGGCGCTTGTTGGTGCGACTGGCGAGCAATGAGCTGGTGCTCGGCGAGACCTGTGGGCTATTGATGGCGGCCGTCAAGGCGCGTCTGCCGGTGGCACCCGCAGGCGAGTGGCTGCTGGATAACTTCTATCTGATTGAAGAGCAGATCCGCACCGCGCGTGAGCATTTGCCCAAGGCCTATAGCCGTGAGCTGCCGCGTCTTGCGCAGGGCCCGTCGCGCGGCTTGCCGCGAGTTTACGATCTGGCGCTGGAGGCGATCTCCCACGGCGATGGCCGTGTCGACGGCGAATCTCTGCATCGTTTTGTGGCGGCTTACCAGACCGTGACACCGCTGACGCTGGGTGAGTTATGGGCGATCCCCATCATGCTGCGCCTGGCTTTACTGGAAAATCTGCGCCGCGTGGCCTCGCGCATCACCGCCGCGCGGCTGCAGGTCAATAAGGCCCATGACTGGGCCAGTCAGATGCTGGATGTTGCGGAGCGCGACCCAAAAAGCCTGATCCTGGTGATCGCTGACATGGCCCGTTCCGAGCCACCGCTGGCCGGTGCGTTTGTTGCCGAACTGGCGCGCCATCTACAGGGCCATGGGCCGGCGCTGGCGCTGGCGTTGAACTGGATCGAGCAGCGTCTCGCCGAAGCGAGTCTCAGTATCGAACGCATGGTGCAGTCGGAGAATCAGCAACAAGCCGCTGACCAGGTTTCTATCAGTCGCAGTATCGGCAGTCTGCGCTTTCTCGGCGCGATGGATTGGCGCAGTTTTGTCGAAGCTCGCAGCTTGGTTGAACAGCTATTGCGTAGCGATCCGCAGGACCTTTATGCGTCAATGGATTTTGCTACCCGCGATCGCTACCGACATATTATCGAACGGCTGTCGCGCAACTCACCCTGTGACCAGACCACGGTCGCCGCGCATGCGCTGGCGCTGGCGCG
>JAYUQF010000049.1:0-5752 GCA_043756885.1 Pseudomonadota bacterium | reverse complement strand
TTTGACTCAGGGTTTAGCGACCGTCGCCCATCAAGCTTTGCAGGGTGTTCTCCACCTCTTCGAGCCGCGCCACGATTTTCTGGCGCTGGTAGTTGTTCAAGCCAGGTGACGAACGCGCGATGCGTAGCTGCTCGGCGGCGTAGGGGAATTCGCCGACGCCGTAGTAGTACTCCGCCAGCGAACCGTGCGCTTCCGGCGTTTCGCCCAGGTGGTTCTGAGCGTCGGCCAGTAATTTGTAGAACTTTGGATCACGGCGGTCGGATAAGCCGTAAGAGCCCAGCAGATCTTTGGCTTCCTGCGCCCGATCAACCAATAGAAGCGCATTTACATAGCCATACACAGCGGACCGCGACTCCGGTTCGAGCTGATAGGCAGTAGCAAAATACGGCAACGCGTCGGCAAACAAATTGGCACGCTGCTCAACGTGTCCCGCTGCAAGGTGAAACGCGATGAGTTTCGGGTGAGCGGCAAGCAAACTCGTCAATTCTTTACGTGCTTTCGCAAAATCCCCGGCCTCCATCAGCGCCAACGCATATCCGTAGTGCGAGGCATCCTTGCTTGCGTCGTCGTCGCGGGCCAGCGCGTCTTGGAAATACCGCACCGACTGCATCGGGTCAGGCTCTCCCATCACGCGCAACTTGGCCTTAATCAGGTGGTAGTTGAGGCTGTCTGGCCGAACCCCCGGTTGTTTTATCTGAGCCGCGCGGTTGCGAGCTTCAGCAATGCGATTGATGGTGATTGGATGGGTGCGCAGATATTCTGGGATATGGGCTGGATCGGTGTAACGGGACGCACGTTGCATGCGCTCGAAAAAGGACGCCATCATTTGTATGTCGTAATCGCCCTGGACCATAAGCTTTAAGCCCAGCGCGTCAGCCTCTTTTTCGTTGGCACGGGTGAAATTGATCTGCATCTGCTGGGCGGCCGCCTGGCCGGCCATCAAAGCGCCAGCACCCGCTTGAGGATTGATTGCCATCAGCGCCAAGCCCGCGACCATGGACGCGATCATGGGCGCCGTCATGTGCGAAGCCGCTTCGATCGCGCGCGCGCCGTGTCGCTGCGTGACGTGCGCGATTTCGTGGCCGACGACCGACACCAGCTCGCTTTCATTAGTGGTTTCTAGCATGAGCCCGCTATACACAGACACGTAGCCACCCGGCAGAGCAAAAGCGTTGATGACTGGGCTTTGCATCATGAAAAAATGAAAGCCCAACTCGTAATTGGTGTACTTGCTTAAGCTCGTTCCCAGCGCCTGGATGTAGTCCTCAACTTCGTCGTCGGTAACGATAGGCGCCTGACGGCGGACTTGGCGCATATATTCTTCACCCAGGCGATGTTCCTGCTCGGGCGAGATGATGGCTCCGGCCGAATCGCCGATTTCAGGCAGTTCGATGGTGTCTTCTGCGCCCAAGGATGTACACAATCCGAGCGCGGCGAGCACAATGGCGGTGGAATAGAAGCGATTTATCATGATCAGACCCGGCGGGCTGGCGCCGCAGTTAAGTTAACACAAGGCTGAGGTCTGCCCTATTATTACCCAGCCGCAACGATTGACTGCGGAGGCCCTGAACAGTTCGCCGCAACACGAGCGGGGCCGGCACCAGTGCTTGGGCAAATAAGATTTTTAGACGGGATGATGAAATGACTGTGGAGAAGCGCAACGCGTTTTACGCCCAATCGGGCGGCGTCACCGCCGTCATCAACGCCTCCGCCTGCGGCGTCATTCAAACCGCACGGCAACATCCGGATCGCATAGGCAAGCTCTATGCGGGTCGTCACGGCATTATCGGCGCACTTGCCGAGGATTTGATCGATACCTCACAAGAGACCGAGGCCGACATTGCGGCCCTGCGTCATACGCCGTCCGGGGCCTTCGGTTCGTGTCGCTACAAGCTCAAAACACTGGACAAAAGCCGCGCCGAGTACGAGCGGCTGCTGGAGGTTTTCCGCGCCCACAACATCGGTTATTTCTTCTATAACGGTGGTGGCGATTCCCAGGACACAACCAATAAGGTTGCGCAGTTCTGCCAGACCCAAGGCTACCCTCTGACCGCCATCGGTATCCCCAAAACCGTCGACAATGACCTGCCCATCACCGATAACTGCCCCGGTTTTGGCTCGGTAGCAAAATACGTGGCGGTTTCGATCCGCGAGGCCGGCTTTGACGTGGCCTCGATGGCAAAAACCTCGACCAAGATTTTTGTGTTGGAAGTCATGGGGCGTCATGCCGGTTGGATAGCGGCGGCCGGCGGACTGGCAGCCACTACGCCCGGCGCGGCACCCCATCTCATCTTGTTCCCGGAAATCACCTTCGATGAGGCGGATTTCCTCGCCAAGGTCGAGGTTTGCGTTAAAACCCACGGTTATTGCGCGATCGTGGTGTCCGAGGGTTTGCGCAACGCCGAGGGTAAATTTGTTGCTGAAGCCGGCACGCGCGATGCGTTCGGCCATGCCCAGCTTGGCGGCGTGGCGCCGGTCATTGCACAACTGGTCAAAGACAAGCTCGGCCATAAATTCCACTGGGCAGTGGCCGACTATCTGCAGCGCGCAGCACGCCATATCGCGTCAAAAACCGATGTCGAACAGGCCTATGCCGTGGGCCGCGCCGCGGTCCAGATGGCTTTGGCTGGCGACAACGCGGTGATGCCAACCATCGTCCGGCTGTCCGACGAGCCCTACACCTGGAAGATTGGTCAGGCCGCGCTCGGCGAAGTTGCCAATGTTGAACGCAAAATGCCGCGCGAATACATCACTGCCGACGGCTATGGCATCACCGAAGCATGCCGCCGCTATCTGCGCCCACTCATCATGGGGGAGGACTATCCACCCTATGTCGACGGATTGCCGCAGTACGTCGTGCTCAAGAATCTTCCCGTGCCACAAATCCTCGCCTCAAGTTTTGCCCTGGGTTGATAAGGCCAGTACAATCCGGCGCGCCCATCGATGGGGAATGATGGGCCTTGGCGGCTGATTTCGGCCGAATCTTCGCAAAAATAACTGACAGCAATCCTTAGCTGAGGGGTCTTCTCATGTCTCCACTCTGGTTCTCTATTGTGTGCGGACTTGGCGCCGTTCTTTACGGCGGCTGGTCTGTACGCTGGATCCTGGCCCAGCCACAGGGCAACGCACGCATGATTGAAATCGCAACAGCGATTCAACAAGGTGCGTCCGCCTATCTGAACCGCCAATACGTAACGATCTCCGCCGTCGGCCTGGTTTTGTTTGTGGGGCTGTGGGTTGCCCTGGGCAGCCTGACCGCTATCGGTTTTGCGATCGGCGCACTGCTGTCGGGCGCGACCGGCTATATCGGCATGAATATCTCGGTACGCTCTAATCTGCGCACCGCGGAAGCCGCCAACAAGGGTATGAACGCCGCCCTGCAAGTCGCCTTCCGTGGTGGTGCTATCACCGGCATGTTGGTCGTTGGTCTCGGCCTGCTGGGCGTCGCGGGTTATTACGCGTATCTGACCCGCACCGACCCGAACGCCAGTCTCGCGCCCCTGGTTGGCTTAGGCTTCGGCGGCTCCTTGATTTCGATCTTCGCCCGTCTCGGCGGTGGTATTTTCACCAAGGGCGCCGACGTTGGTGCTGATCTGGTGGGTAAGGTTGAAGCCGGTATTCCGGAAGATGACCCGCGTAACCCGGCCGTGATCGCCGACAACGTCGGTGACAATGTCGGCGACTGCGCCGGCATGGCTGCCGACTTGTTCGAAACCTATGCGGTGACGGTTATCGCGACCATGCTGCTCGGTTATCTGTCCGCGAGCGAAGTGGGCCCGAACGGCGTGATCTTTCCGCTGGTGCTCGGTGGTGTTTCCATCATCGCCTCTATCGTCGGCACCTTCTTCGTCAAATATCGCGAAGGTGGCACCGTCATGGGCGCCCTGTATCGCGGGCTTATCGTCGCGGGTGTGCTCGCCGGCGCGGCGTTCTACCCGGTCACCACCCATATGATGGCGGGCTCCTCGCTGGGTGCGATGAACATTTATCTGTGCGGCTTGATCGGTCTAGCCCTGACCGCCGCCCTGGTGTGGATTACGGAGTACTACACCGGCACGCAGTACGCACCGGTGAAGCACATCGCAGCCGCGTCCGAGACCGGTCACGCGACCAACATCATCGCCGGCATCGGCGTCTCGATGAAGGCCTGCGCGCTGCCGGTGCTGGTGATCTGCGCCAGCATCTATTTTGCCCATCAGTGGGCGGGGCTGTACGGCATCGCTATTGCCGCGACCTCCATGCTGTCCATGACCGGTATCATCGTTGCGCTCGACGCCTTTGGCCCGATCACCGACAACGCCGGTGGCATCGCCGAAATGGCAGAGCTGCCGGAGCACATCCGCGGTATCACCGACCCGCTGGATGCGGTGGGCAATACCACCAAGGCCGTCACTAAGGGTTATGCCATCGGCTCAGCGGCGCTGGCCGCACTGGTGCTGTTCGCTGACTACACCCATGAGCTTGAGACCCATCTGCGCGCGCTGGGTAAACTGGCTGCCGATGCCCATGTCGACTTCATGCTGTCCGATCCGTCGGTCATCATTGGCTTGTTCATCGGCGGCATGGTGCCCTACCTGTTCGCTGCCATGGGCATGGAAGCCGTGGGTCGTGCGGCCAGCTCGGTGGTGGTTGAAGTGCGTCGTCAGTTTAAGGAGATCCCGGGCATCATGGCTGGCACGGCCAAGCCTGATTACTCCCGTGCGGTCGACATGCTGACCAAGGCGGCAATTAAAGAAATGATCATCCCGTCCCTGCTGCCGGTACTGGTGCCCATCGTGATCGGCTTCACCTTGGGCTATAAAGCGCTTGGTGGTCTGCTGCTCGGCACGATCATCACCGGTCTGTTTGTCGCGATCTCAATGACCACCGGTGGTGGTGCGTGGGATAACGCCAAAAAATACATCGAAGATGGTCATTGTGGTGGCAAGGGCTCGGAAGCTCACAAAGCCGCCGTAACCGGTGACACCGTCGGCGATCCCTACAAGGACACCGCCGGTCCGGCGGTCAACCCGCTGATCAAGATCATCAATATCGTGGCACTGCTGATTGTGCCCTTGATCGTCTGAGTCTCAAGCCCCATCCATCGCATGCTGGATGGGGCTCAAACGTTTGCCGACCCAGCCGCTCGTGCCGGGTCGGCTGTCTCCTCTCTGCCGCGTGATGTCCTACTGCGAATACATCCGCACCTGCGGTTTTCTCGCGGGATTGGGAATTAGAAAAATTCGCTCAGCGCAGCGCGTGGCCGATCCCCGCCTTTTCCAACAGCGCGACCGTCTCACAGAGAGGCAAACCCACCACCGCGCCATAACTGCCGTCGATGCGTTTGATCAAGGCTCCGCCCAGGCCCTGGATACCGTAAGCACCGGCTTTATCGGCCGGCTCACCAGTGCGCCAGTAGGCCTCAATCGCAAACGCATCCAGGTCACGGAATTCCACCCGGGTTTTCACTACTTCGATGTGACGGCAGGCGGCGACACCGACCACCACAGCGGTGAACACGTCATGCCAGCGCCCCGACAGGCGCGCCAACATGGCCTGCCCATCGGCGGCGTCGCGTGGTTTGCCGAAGATTTCACCATCGATACTGACAGTGGTATCAGCCGCCAGTACTACTGCAGCGGCCGGCAATTGCGCACTGCCGGCACAAGCCTTTTCCAGCGCTACGCGCCGCACATAATCGGCCGGCGCCTCGCCAACGCGCTGGCTCTCGTCAACATCGACGTCGACCAGTACAAAGTCCACGCCGAGCAGA
>JAYUQF010000048.1:0-2225 GCA_043756885.1 Pseudomonadota bacterium | reverse complement strand
TGGTATGGAAAATATGACCAACGCCCCCTATCTATTGCCCAAGGGCCGGTCGGGATTACGGCTGGGACATGGTGAAGTGTTGGACCACATGTTCTTTGATGGTCTTGAAGACGCGTTTCAGCGCGGACGATTGATGGGCACGTTTGCCGAGGATTGCGCGCGTAAGTACAACTTTACCCGAGAAGCGCAGGACGCTTATGCAATCGAATCACTGAAGCGCGCACAAAATGCGATCGCCAAGGGCCTGTTCAAGAATGAAATCGAACCGGTCAAGATCAACGGGCGCAAGGGTGAGGTTGTGATCGACACCGACGAGCAACCGGGTAAGGCGCAACTCGACAAAATCCCTAATCTCAAACCGGCCTTTGCCAAGGACGGTACCGTCACGGCAGCCAATTCAAGCTCGATCTCTGACGGCGCAGCGGCTGTGATTTTGATGTCCGAAAGCCGCGCGAAAGCATTGGGTTGCCCGGTTCAGGCGCGCATCATTGGCCACACAAGCCATGCCCAGGAGCCCGGTTGGTTTACCACGGCGCCAGTTTTCGCGATCAAAAAGCTCATGGAACGGGTCGGCTGGAGTGTCGCTGATGTTGATTTGTTTGAAGTCAACGAAGCATTCGCGGTGGTGGCGATGGCGGCCATGCAAGACGTCGGAATTCCCCACGCCAAACTTAATGTGCGTGGTGGTGCTTGCGCACTCGGTCATCCGGTCGGGGCGTCCGGCGCCCGCATCGTAGTAACTTTGGTCAACGCGTTACGCGACATGGGCGGCAAACGGGGCATTGCTAGTCTTTGCATAGGCGGTGGCGAAGCGACCGCACTGGCCATCGAATTAGCCTGAATCGGGTGCTGTGATGCCCGCTTGAATCCCGGGCATGAGCAAACGCAAACGGCGGCCATAGACCGCCGTTTGATTTCTTTCGTGAAGGCCTTTGTGCTTAAAGCTCGACTGTCACGCGCGTCCAGTTGCCGTCTTTATAGCGTATCGCCGTGGCGCGGCCACCCAATACCAGAAAGCTGCCGTCAGGCATTGCTACCGGCGTCTTGAGCCAGGACAACAGGTGCAACTGGGTGCGGTCGGCGAGTTTCCACTGTGCGCCATCGAGTACCCCAATCAGACCGACCGCGCCAGCAATGAGCGGTTTGTTATCGGGCAATAAGGCCACCCCAAATATTCCCTCTCGGCCCGGCGCGGGGTTGTCGCTCCAGGTCACGCCACCATCATGACTGACTTCGCTGATACCCGCCGCGCCGGCTAACCAGATCTGCTCACCCTGGGAGACTCCGCCCAACCAATACGCAGGTTCTGGCTCGTGGGGCACGATACGGGTGTCGCGCCGAATCCATGTCGCGCCATTGTCTTCACTTTGCAGCACCATGCCGAATTCGCCGCCAATAGTGACCTTGCCGTTGGAAACCAGCACCACGTTCCACGACACGTCACCGACGCGAAAGGGCGGCCCCGGGTTGAATTTGAAGCTGACACTTGGGGCCGGGTTCTCGTCGAGTTGCTTGCTGACCTGCAGGAATCCTTCGTCGGGATACAGAGTGTAGTCAGTATCAGCGACAGCGGGTTTGCCATCGACGGTCGCGGTGAACTGCACCGTGTCGGCAATAATGTTGCTGACGCCGATATAGTAATCAGCCGGCTTGCCGGCCGGGAAAGTCGCGAGCGGCTGAGTGACGTCCTTGGCCTCCACAGCCTCGAATGTTTTGCCATCGGAACTGTGGGCCAGCAGGCCCCGCGCGCCGACCACCCAGATGTTATTCCCCTCATGGGCGATATCGAGTACCGGCTCGTTGAATTCCGACAGCGCGGCGAGTTCGGTCATGCTTTTGCCGTCGTAGCTGTAAATTTTTCCGGTCGCGCTGCCAATCAGCACCAGGGAATCGGAAATAGCATCGAGGCACGTAAAGTCTTCGTCGGGATGCTCAGCGAGCAGTTCGAGCTTTGCAGTGTTCTCGCTTACTTTGAGTTGTCCAACCACGCCGTGGTGGCCTGTCACTACGATGCTTTGCAGGCCCGGCAGGTAGGCGCCGTCGAGCAGATCGGTTTTCAGCGAAACACGGCTGTTCGCGTTTGCGTTGTTGTCGCTCGGCTCCTGTGCGAGGCATGTTCCAGATACTGCAAGGAGCAGCAGCAGGCTCGCTTTCAATCGCAAATGAAGTGGGCTCATTCAGCTATCCCAATTGGTTGAAGATGGAAGTGGATTATTTGCGTCGCT
>JAYUQF010000047.1:0-2232 GCA_043756885.1 Pseudomonadota bacterium | reverse complement strand
AGCGTGCGCAAGACCTCGCCATCGGCAAATACCGCGTCCAGGGCCGCGTCGTCGGCCAGGCAGCTCAGCACTACCCCACCGCTGCAAGCCGCCGCCGCGCTATCAACGACCCGCGCGCCAAGCGCGGCCAGACCAGCCGTTTTGCCATCACTGCGGTTCCACACGATGACTTCATGACCGTCGGCCAATAAGTTCGCCGCCATCGGCGCGCCCATGAGCCCGATACCCAGATAGCCGATACGCATATTTGTCCCCCTGCGGTGTTTCATGGTGTGCCACTTGGGCCGGCGCGATTTTTGATAGTCCAACGTGACCGTGTTGGATAGTACCCGCTGGCCGCTCGCCGGCAAACGCGACCACCTGGAACTCAGGTCGCACTCGTGCCAGCCGTTATACTTGTCAGCAAGACCGCTCGGACGCCCGCTTGTTTTTTTTCCGAACCTTGGAGGCCAAGCCGTCGCCGGCTGATACTTTGCGCGCTTCAACCGTTGTACTCGCTGGTGTGGCGCTGCTGCTTACGGTCTTCACGCTGTGGTGGGCCGGCAGTGGCACCTTGCTGGCCGATTTTGGTGGCGACAACGCCATCTATTTTCTGACCGCCAGTCACTACTCGCCCTTTGGCACACCCCACGCCGCGGCGGCCGAGTTTGCAGCCAACAGCATTTATCCGCCCCTTTATCCGTGGCTGCTCGCGTTCACCGGCGGTGGCACTTCGTTGGCTGCCGCCCATCGGGTCACTGCGCTCATCATCGTGCTGGCCGGTTTCGCGATTTTCGCGCTGGCGCGCGCGCTGGGTCTGTCGCGCACCGAAGCTGCCGCCATCGTGGTGTTAAGTGCGCTGGCGCGTATCACTCTGCTTGAAGGATTGGAACTGCACAGTGAACACCTTTATCTGCTGTTGTGGCTCACGGCTGCCATCTTAATCGCGAACGATGCACACGGCCGCCACACACTCGCACTGGCGGCGCTCACCGTTGGCGCTGCTTATCTGACCCGCAGCTTCGGTATCACGCTGGTCGCAAGCTTCGTGTTGTGGTTGCTGCTGCGGCGGCCACCACGGGCTTGGCTCGCGTTGGTCGTGGTGGCACTGCCGGTGTTTTATCTGGTGGTGTTTCACCACGGCAACGCGCGTTATACCCACGACCTCCTCACGCTCTACCAACAATTTGGCATCGTCGCGCGACTGACGGCAAATCTGCGCGCGGTGCTGCCTTCCTGGGTGAGTGCATTTGGCGAAATTGGTCAGCCGGGGTTTTTGCCGCTTTTGCCCGTGGCCATAACACTGCTAGCGAGTATCGGCTGGGCGGCCCGCCTGCGTCGCGGGAATTTCGATAGCCTGTCGGTGCTCGCTTATGTATCGCTCATGACCATCTGGCCCTACCCGGCCGAATATCAGCGTATGTGTTATCCGTTGCTGCCGTTTGCACTCATCTATGCGGTGCTCGGTATGCGTGTCCTGGCGCGCCGTCTGGCGCCCGGTTTCAGCGCCGCGATACCTTTGTTATTGAGCCTGGCGGCCATCGCGCCTTTTGCCATGCTTGTGCAGTCACGCCTGTTCGCGCCGCCGGCGGACGCGTTGCTGGCGCCCTACCTGCGCAGCACGCCGTGGTTCGATCCCAATCCGGCCGCAGCCTTTCCAACGCTGGGCTATCACCGCGCGATTACCGAAGCTTTAATGGACATTGGCAAACCCGGCCGACTTCCGCCCAAAGCTTGTTTGTATTCAATCAAGTCGGGGGTGGCGGCGCTGTATAGCGGGCTGCCGGCCGAGGGCTTTCCGCCCTTTGCCCTGGGCGATGACGAGTTACGCAAACGCCTCACAACGGGTCGTTGCGCTTATCTGTTCATCATGATGAATGCCAGCCCGAGCTTTCCGCAGCATTATTTTCCGTACGCACGCCTCAAGCCATGGCTGCAGATTATGGCTGTTTACCCCAATCTACTCAGGCCCGATCAGCCGGCTGCCCTGCTGGCGAGAATACGCGAGCAAGCGCTGGCACAATAATCACAGTGCCTCGCCCCGGTCGGTTACGCTATCGCGCGCACTACCGTGGTCTCAAAATTCCCATGCCGTTATTCACCCGCACCCTGCTTCAAATCAACATTGGCGCATATCTATTGCAGATGTTGCTGGGGCCAGGGTCTTTACGCGTGGTTCGCTCTGTGGCCCGGTGATTGGCTGGCCGGCGGCTCGCCTACTGTCGCATCATTGTGGCAGTTGCTCAGCTACAG
>JAYUQF010000046.1:0-5786 GCA_043756885.1 Pseudomonadota bacterium | reverse complement strand
CGAGCGCATCGCTCGGTCGTTCGCCGGGCGCGGTGGTGCGTTTGGGTCGAATATAGCTGTAGTACTCGTTTTCGATCTGCAGCACGCTGGTAGTGAGCTGGATTATCTTGTCACCGTCGCGTGTACCGATGGCCTCGTACTCCGGATACGGCAGCTTGAGCGCGCGGCGCAGGTCGGCCACATAACTCGCCAGATTGTCGTGAGACACCAGCAAGGCCGATTGATTTTTGTTCTTATAACCGATGTCGCTCATGCGTAGCGAAGTGGCGTAGGGCAGGTAAAAAGTGCCGCGCTGCATCTGGTGAAAACGCGTGGTGCGTCCGGCCAGGAAAGACTTGCACACCGCCGGTGAATTGCCGAACAACAGCGGCACCATCCAACCAAAGCGTTTGAAGTTGCGAATCAAAGCGAAGTAGCGATCGTTGATGAAGTCCTGCAACGCACCGTGATGGGCTTCGTCATTCTGAAAGGCGGGCCAGAACTCACTCGGAAAAGAGTAATTAAAATGCACGCCCGCAATGGCCTGCATGCGTCGACCGTAACGGTAGTCGAGGCCCACTCGATAGGTATGTTTGAGTCGGCCGATATTAGAGCTGCCGTAATCGGCAAGCGGAATGGCGCCATCGTCTGCCACAGCACAGGGCATGCTAGCAGCCCACAGTACTTCGTCATTCGCCAGATGCTGATAGGCAAACCGATGCACGTCGTCCAGAAAACGCACGGTGTCGCGACAGTCGGTGAAGGCTGGCGTAATGAACTCTGCCAGCGCCTCGGAGTAATCGGTGGTGATGCACGGGTGGGTGAGCGCCGCGCCCCACGCATGGGGATGGGGCGTTAACGCGATGGCACCGTTGGCTGAGATCCGCAGGCTCTCTTTTTCGAGGCCTTTTCTGCCGCCACCAAGTAACTTGGCGGCGCCAGAGGCAAGCATGCGCTCCAGGCGTTGTTCTAATTGTGGTGGCATAAGGTTTGAGGCTCGAAGCGCATGCCTGGGCGAGCACGCGAGGTTGGTCGAGGCCACAGTATAGCAGCGCCCTTCGCCGCGAAAGCCAGACTAACGCTGCCGTGCCATTGCCCTGGCGAGTGCCTGGACTTGCTGCATGGGAGCAAGCAAGAATGGGCCTCCGTAAAGTTCCCGCCTCGCCAGCCTCGCGCGTGGCAAGACGGGTGTCGGACCCGTATCACACGAGGGTGTTTGACATGATCTACTCACAGCCGAAGTTCAGTCCGGGCGGTGATCGCTACATGCTGATCGAGTTCGGCGATGAAATGAATCTTGATCTCAATTTTATGGGCCAAGGACTGGCATCGGCATTAGCCGGTGGCACCATTGACGGTGTGGTCGAGACCGCACCGTGTTTTGCAACGACACTCATTCACTACGAGCCGGAAAGAATCAGCTACGACGACCTCAAGCGCGAAGTCGAACGACTCATCGGCGCGCTGGGCAGCAGCGATGATATTGAGATGGATAGTCGGCTGTTCTATTTTCCGACGCTCTATCTTGATCCCTGGAGCAAGGAGTGCATCGACGACTACCGTGCCAAAATCAATCCGAGCAAAGAGCACGACCCGGAATTTGTTGCCCGTATTAATGGCCTCACCGACGTCGAGCAATTTGTGCGGGTCCATTCGGGTACGGAATATTGGGCCGCCAGTCTCGGCTTCTGGCCGGGGTTGGCGTTTCTCATGCCACTCGATCCGCGTTGCCGTTTAACGGCCCCGAAGTACAACCCACCGCGCACCTGGACACCGCAAGGCACTTTATCCATGGGTGGCATGTCGACCGCCATCTACCCGGTTGCGAGTCCGGGCGGCTACCAGCTGTTTGGGCGCACGCCGGTGCCGATCTGGGATCGCGAACGGCGTTTTGCCGAATTCGAAGGGGACCTGTGCATCTTCAAGCCCGGCGACCGGCTGAAATTTGTGCCGTGCTCGATGGAGCAATACCTGGAAGTCGAACGGCAGGTTACTGACGGCAGTTATAAGTACAACATCGTTGAGTACCAACGCTTCTCGGTTCGCAATTACAAGAACTGGGTGAAGCGCCTGGATTTGACCGCGCGGTTCTGACGGAGGTTGATGATGTTCGAAGTGATCAAAGCAGGCCTTGAAACCTCGATTCAGGATTGGCCGGGGCGCATTGGTTATTGGAATAAAGGTTTTCCGCCGTCAGGCCCCATGGACTCGTGGTCTTTTCGTCTGGCCAACCTGCTGGTTGGTAATGCGCTGGGCGATGCCGGCCTGGAGTGCCAATTCATGGGCCCGACTTTGCGCTTCAGGCAAGACACCCTCATCGCTCTCACCGGTGGCGATATGCAGGCCAAGCTCGATGACGTGCCGTGTCCGCTATGGGAGAGCATCGCCGTACGCGCAGGACAGACGCTCGCCATGTCCTTCGCCAAGCTTGGCGCACGGACATATATCTCTTTTGCCGGTGGCATCGACGCGCCATTTGTGCTCGGCTCGCGCGCAACTTTCCACAAGGCCGGCGTTGGCGGAATAGATGGCTATGCACTGAAAGCCGGCCAGATTGTGCCGGGCCTGCCCGGCCAGGGTCGCGCTGGACGCCGAGTGAAGCTGGCCGCGCGGCCGGTGATCAGCACCGACAAACAATGGCAGGTGGAGGCCGTGGCGGGCCCCAACGACGACTGGATCGACGCCGCAGGCCATGCGCGGTTTTTGTCCACGCAATGGAAAGTGTCAAGCAAAAGTGATCGCACCGGCTTTCGTCTCGAAGGCCCGCTGTGGACCTTCACCGCCAAGGCTTACAACAAACTGCCCGAGCATGGTTCGGAACCAGCCAATATTCTTGATCAAGGTTACCCGCTAGGCGCGATTAATCTGGCCGGACAGACACCTATTATCCTGGTCAGTGATGGCCCGAGCATGGGCGGGTTTATCAACCCCTACACCGTGCCGAGTTGCGCGTTCTGGAAACTGGCGCAGGCCCGCCCGGGTGAATCGTTCGGTTTCAACGCGGTGAGTGTGGCCGCTGCACAAGCCGCAGCGCAGGCCATTAAGGCCTTGTGCGTGGAGAGCAGCATCGAAAACTAGCGCAAGACGCCAGCGCGCTTTCAGGCCGCGGGTTCCAAGCCGTTTTGCGCCATCGCCACCGCACGGAAAATAGCGCGACCTTTGTTCATGGTCTCTTCCCATTCGAGCTGCGGCACAGAGTCGGCAACAATGCCGGCGCCCGCTTCAATATAGAGGCGACCCTTGTGCATGACGGCTGTACGGATGGCGATCGCTGTATCCATATTGCCGTTCCACGAGAGGTAGCCGACCGCCCCACCGTAGATGCCGCGTTTGACCGGTTCGAGTTCGTCAATGATCTGCATCGCGCGGATCTTCGGCGCGCCTGACAGCGTGCCTACCGGCAGCGTTGCGCGCAGCACGTCCAGTGCGCTTTTATCCGCGCGCAGTCGGCCTTCCACGTTCGACGAGATGTGCATGACGTGGGAATAACGCTCGATGATCATCTGCTCGGTCACCCGTACGCTACCGATTTCGACCACTCGACCGATGTCGTTGCGATGCAGATCGATGAGCATCAGATGCTCAGCGAGCTCTTTTGGATCGCGCAGGAGCTCTTGCTCAAGTGCCGTGTCTTCTTCTGGCGTGCGGCCGCGGGATCGTGTGCCGGCCAGTGGTCTTGAGGTGACAACGCCGTTTTCGAGCCGCACCAGTACCTCCGGCGACGAACCTACGACCTGGAACTCACCGAGATCCAGAAAGAACAAATAAGGCGACGGATTAAGGTGGCGCAGTGCGCGATAGATGTTGAGCGGCGGCAGCGATAGTTCTACGGACATACGCTGAGCCAGCACCACCTGCATCACATCGCCATCGACGATGTACTGTTTGATGCGCTCAACTGACTGTTTGAACGCCTCGCTGCCAAACTCCGAGCGGAAATCTGCTTCTTCCAGCGCGGCGCTGTCGCAGTGGAGCGAGAAGGCCGGCGCCGGCGCCTGCAGACGTGCTGCCAACACCCCCAACTCGGCGATGGCAACCTCCAGCAGTGTGTCGTCGCTGGTGTCGACGTACTGGACCAGCAGCAGTTCACCACGCAGATTGTCGAAGATGACGAACTTGTCGACCTGCATAAGATAGATGTCGGGGAGACCCAGCGGATCGGGCGGCGTTGAGGTACGTAGACGGGGTTCGACATAACGCACCGTGTCGTAACCGAAGTATCCGACCAGCCCGCCACAGAAGCGCGGCAACTCTGGCACCGTCGGGGCGTGAATGCGGGCCTGGTACGCGGCAATAAACGTCAACGGGTCGTCGCTCGCGAACTGCTCGACGGGCACGTTGTTGTCGCACACACAAACCTGCTCACCCCGCACTACGACGGTCCGCACCGCCGGCAGGCCGATGATGGAATAACGCCCCCATTTTTCGCCGCCTTCAACCGATTCGAGCAGGAAAGAATGACGGCCCAGCGCGAGCTTGGCATAGGCACTCAGCGGCGTGTCGAGGTCGGCTAGTACACGACGCGTGACCGGAACGCGGTTGTAACCGGCCGCGCGCAGTTGTCTGAATCGTTCAGGTGTCACGGGATGCGTTCTCTGCTGAATGCGAGTCAGGCTCGGCGGGTAATCAAAATAGCGCCGCGCCCGATGTGGGGCCCAAAGGGTAATCGATTCGCGTCACCCCAACAAGGCGAGGTCTGAAGCCTGGCAAGCGCGCAGATTGTGGCCCCACTCAGAGCGCTTATTTATCTGCTATGTCGCCTCGCTCTCTGTGCGGCTCCCAGCGTGGGCATGCTCGCTACACTCAAACAGAGCGTTCCTAAGCGGCTCGTGGTCCGTTCGATACTGTTGTCGTGTGTGAACAGATCGAGAAGGCCGTCCGTGGCCGGCGCCCCGTCAGCGCGGGCTCTGATAGTCAATCCAAGTAGCAAATAGCGGTACATGCGTTTCCGTTTCGACGTCAGGTGCTCAGTGACTGGTCGTTGGTGTAAAAGATCCCCGTCAGTTCTTGTTTTTCGGTCAACGCGAGGCGCAACAACACGCGCGCGCCAATTGCCCGGGCGCGGCTGAATACTTCATCGGCGGTCTCGAACGGAATGTATTCTCCATTGAGATCTCGATACCCGTGGAAGCGGGCGGACTGGTGCAGCTTCTTGATCGCATTCATGGTCGGCTCCGTGGCTCAAATTTCTTTAGCCAGTGTCCTAAGCAACTAGCGTTCCAAGGGCGACATGCCCCGTGTAGCGCGGTTGGGAATGAGAACCGGTTGGTATTTCTCGTCGCATTCTGTGACGGATTTCTCGTCCACCAGGAAACCTGCCCGTCCAACCCGCGGGGCGGTTGTCGCCTGCAGGCGACGGCCCGTACGAGTTTCGCTGCCTAAATAGCCTGTCACGTAATGGAGACAAATCCGGACGGGCAAGGCACATCGCGGAGGTGAGCTGACACACTACAAGAATGCGCGAACGCCTTTGTTATCCGAGAAACTCGAAACCAGTGAATTATCTCCGGTATATTGCCTAATATTTCATGCAGTTAGAATTTGATCCCGATAGATGACCGGCTATTTAGACATAGGCAAACATCATCGTCGCCTAGACAGGCATTGTTAGCGAGAGTAACAGTCATCGCAGTCCCTGCGTGTGAGAAAGCGCATCAAGTGAGTTGCGCGTGCGGCGCTTGTTTATACAAATAAAGCGAGCGCGGGATTCAGTGCTGTTTTTTCAACGCCTTCATGGCGCGTTCCAGGCCGTCGATGGTAAGCGGGAACATACGATCGGTCATGAGTTCCTTGACCATGCCTATCGA
>JAYUQF010000045.1:0-2240 GCA_043756885.1 Pseudomonadota bacterium | reverse complement strand
TCGTTGTTTTCACCCACATTCAGCTCACGACATCCATCCATGAAACTCGACCGCATTGATAAACGCATCCTCGCTGAGATGCAGGCCAACGGCCGTATCAGCAACCTGGAACTGGCCGAGAAGATTGGCCTGTCGCCCACCCCTTGCTCGCGACGTGTGCGTCAGTTGGAGCAATCCGGTGTCATCGAGCGCCACGTAACCCTGCTTAGTCAGGCGCGATTGGGCTTGAACGTCACCGCCATGATCGGCATCACCATGGACCGCCACACACCCGAGCGTTTTGCGACCTTCGAAAACGCCGTCAAAGGGTTCCCTGAGGTGATTGAATGCAGCATCGTCACTGGCCAGACCGCCGACTATCTGCTCAAGGCCGTGCTGCCGGACATGACCTACTACGAAGAATTTTTGCTCGGACGGCTGACCCGCATCGAGGGCGTTACCGGCGTGCACTCGAGCTTCGTCTTACGCAAGGTGATCGCCAAGACCGAACTGCCGCTTGAGCACATCGACCAGGTGCGACCCGCCGGGCGTGTTGCTGCGCGACGCTGAAACGAGCTACCACTTTCGATCGGCGAAGGTGAGCACCTGCTTACGCTGTCGTTCAGATGATTGTTGCTGCGGGCGTACTTAAGCGTCGCGCTTGGCTTCTTCTTTGTACCAAGTTTCCACTTTTTCGCGCGCCCAGGGTGTGCGGCGCAGAAATTTAAGGCTGGATTTCACGGAGGGTTCGTTGACAAAACAGCGAATGGGGATGCGTCGTGCCATCTCCGCCCATCCAAAACGTGCAACGAGTCGAGTGACTATGGTTTCGAGCGTGAGTCCATGCAAGGGATCGTTCGAACGACGGGCTTTTTCAATCATGGGCGCCGACCCTAAATTCGCAAGCGCCCATGGTAAGGGACAATAAAGCGTTACTCGCACCAGAAAAAAACCGGGCGCGAGGCCCGGAATTTCGCAAGTCGTTGGCGGCTCAGTTGCCCAGAGGACCTGCCAACTGCTTCTGTGCAACCTTGGGTGGTAACTGGATGTAGCCGTCTTTTGTCACGATCTCTTGGCCTTCCTTGGACAACACCATGCGCAGGAAAGCGCGCTCAAGCGGCGGGATTGGCTTGTTCGGCTGTTTATTGACGTAGATAAAAAGGTAGCGACTGAGCGGATACTTGCCAGATAGCGCATTTTCTTCGGTAGCCTCTTCAAACTTACCTTCCTTGTCGGCGATGGGAACCGCCTGCACACCTGAGGTGCGATACCCAACACCCGAGTAGCCGATACCGTTAAGCGACTTGGTCACACCCTGCACGACCGAGGCCGAGCCCGGTTGTTCGTTAACGTTGTTCTTGAAATCACCTTTGCACAAGGCGTGTTCCTTGAAATAACCATAGGTACCAGACACCGAATTACGCCCATAGAGCTGAATGGTGCGGTTGGCCCATTCACCGGTGAGGCTCAGCTCACCCCATTTCGTAATGTCGCTGGCATGGCCGCATTGGCGAGTTGCGGAGAAGATGGCGTCAACCTGCTCGATGCTCAAGCCCTTGACTGGATTGTCTTTGTGGACAAAAACCGCGAGGGCGTCGACCGCGACCGGCACTGCCGTGGGCTTGTAGCCATATTTGGCTTCGAAGCCTTCAATTTCATTGGACTTCATAAGCCGACTCATGGGCCCGAGATTGGACGTGCCCTCCGCCAGCGCTGGTGGCGCGGTGGCAGAGCCGGCGGCCTGGATTTGTATGTTCACGCTCGGATAGAAGCGCTTGAACTGCTCGGCCCACAAGGTCATCAAGTTGGCCAGGGTGTCCGAACCGACGCTGGTGACATTGCCAGAGACGCCTGTTTCTGTCTGATACGGCGCGTGCCCGCTGGTCGTTTCTTCGGCGTTTACGCTCAGCGCGGTGCCGCCGAGCAGTAGTGCTGCTAAGCCTAGGATCTGGCGTTTCATCTGTTGGGATCTCCCATGGCGCGTTTGAACTGGGCGCAGTATGTGATCGTTTTGTGACGAATATGTGACGAAACCCAACTACGGGCCGACACTGCCTGGCGGGTATTAAAAACGATGGAGTAGCCGGGTTGGCGGTCGCAAAGTCTTCGTCGGTTGCGAGAGGACGGGTAAGTCAGGAAGGGGGTGGCTTGGCTTCGGAAGACAGATCGAGGTCGGTAAAAACACAGTTACGACCTTTCTGCTTGGCCAGATACATTGCGCTGTCGGCGCGCTCAAACACGGTCTCTACGGTGTCGGAAAC
>JAYUQF010000044.1:0-2242 GCA_043756885.1 Pseudomonadota bacterium | reverse complement strand
GCCAACGACTTCCCCCATTCGGACTCGACTTGGCCCCACTCCCAGGCCGTGCTCGCCGAACAATGTGTGCATTTGACCCAGCAACAGCGTGCCGACATTTGTCGCAACAACGTCATCGAGCTCTATGGGCTGGCGGCTTAGATTGGCAGAGCGATTGTGGTAGGGCGGTCGCAGGGCGCAGAGGCGCGCCATGTTTCATGTTCAGGCAATGCGGCAAACACTGCCTCAGGCGTTACGTCCAACCACCGATGCGGTCGCGATCAATTCATCCAGCAGTGCCATGGAAGCGCGTCCGGAACAATTGAACGGGTCAAGCTTAGCCTTGACCGAATACTTAAGTAATAAAGACGGGTTGACACGCGCGACGTTCACTTGACCCATGGTCCAGCCACCAAAACGACGTTCCGGGATCTCTTCGTAGCTCAGTATGCGAACGTTTTTATGCCGCTCGTCGCGCACGATGGCATTGAATAGTTCGCACACTGCGTCGCGTCCGCCTTCCAAAACCTGCAGGTATAGATCGTCACTGAAACACAAGATGCCAGTGATGCCCTTGGTTTGATTGCCATCCTGAGATTGCGCCAAGATTGTATCGATGACGCTCGCGGTCAGTGGTGAAGCGGGACGACTGGCATACAGCAGGCGCACAAGCATGGTGAACTCACTTATTGATGTTGATTAGGGAGAGGAATTCGCGACGCAAGTTGGCATCCTTCAGGAATGATCCGCGCATCACGCTGTTGACCATCTTGGTCTCGTTATCTTTCACGCCGCGCCACTGCATGCACAGATGGTCGGCTTCCATCACCACAGCCAAGCCATCCGGACTGACTTTATTCATCAAAAGATCTGCCATCTGGGTGATGGCCTCTTCCTGGATCTGGGGGCGCGACATGATCCACTCGGCCAGGCGAGAGTATTTCGACAGGCCAATCAAATTCGAATGTTCATTTGGCATGAGACCAATCCATAGCCGCCCTAAAATTGGACACATATGGTGGCTGCAGGCGCTGCGTACCGTAATCGGCCCGACAATCATGAGTTCGTTCAGACGCTCGGCATTGGGGAATTCAGTCACGGCTGGGGGAGCCACGTAACGGCCGCGAAAGACCTCGGTCAAATACATCTTTGCCACGCGCCGCGCGGTGTCCTGGGTATTGTGATCGCTTTCGGTGTCGATCACTAAACTCTCCAGCACGCCACGCATCTTGCCGGCAACCTCTTCAAGCAACAAATCCACATCGCCCGGCTCGAGAAACGCCGCAATATTGTCATTGGCGTGAAAACGTTGCCGCGCCTGCGCCAACCGCGCCCGAATACGTGCAGATACCGGCTGGCCGGGTTGCTCGATTAATTGAATCGCACTGTCGTTCATGTTGAGTCCTGGAGTTGCGGGACCTGTAGGTGTCGAGAGAGCAAAGCGCGAAGTGCTTAGACACAATCGCGGGCTGCGTGTTTTACCGACATTCAGTCTGGCGGTGCACACGTGTTAGATCAGTGAGAGTAACAAAAACTTCGATACGTCAACCTACGTTGAAGGCGGGTACCCAGATCAGTGCTAACTGCGCAGTAACGCCCGCTTAAGCGCCGAACTTGCTACCGTCGGCGCGGCGCTTAAACACCGACGGCTCGTCGAGATTGTCGTCACTTTCCCTTTCATTGAATACCAGTCGCGGCGTACCCTGAGGTTCACCAACTATCGTCGGTGTATTGTCGCGCAGCGCGCGGGTATCGAAGACATGATTACCGTAGAGGCCTGTGCCGATGCGGTCCCGTGCGATATCGGCGATAAGGGTCGCGTCGATGCGGCGGCGGCTGTCAGCGTAGGCATAAACTAATGCTAACTCGCACAGCGTATTGATGACGCGCGGAATGCCACCACTATTCCAATAGATCAGACGCAGCGCGTTTTTGTGGAAAAGTTTAGGATTGCCCCCCACTACTTCGAGTCGATGGCAGACGTATTCTGCGGTTTCCTTTTCGTCCAACGGACCGAGTCGCGCAAACACGCCAATACGTTGCGCGAGCTGGCGCAATTCGTGGCGTTTTAGCAGGTCGTGCAATTCCGGTTGGCCGACCAGCAGCAGTTGCATGACGAGATGTTCATCGGCGTTCACATTGGTGAGCAGCCGTATTTCTTCGAGCGACTCCGCGTCGAGGTTTTGCGCTTCATCGACAATCAGCAGAGTGCGGCGGCCTTGTGCATATTCCGCACACAGAAAATCGACAAATTCGTGGTACA
>JAYUQF010000043.1:0-5807 GCA_043756885.1 Pseudomonadota bacterium | reverse complement strand
TTTCTTGGCAAGGGCTGGGCCATTGACCGCGAAACGCGCCCGGCAAGCAACCGCGCCACCCTCGGTGCTGACGAGATTATTTCCGCCTGGGTCCTTAGTTCTGTGTCGCACCGGGCCCCGCACGCTCCCCCGCGCGTGGAATAGGCGTGCTTCGCATGCGCGTGTTAGCGTGAGACGAGACAGGGCGCAACACACGACCCGGGGACAAATCATGGCGGGACCTCTACAGCACGTACTGAGCGATCTGAAGGTGCTCGACTTCACACGCGCCCTGGCCGGGCCGACCGTGACCCGTATGTTCGCCGAGATGGGCGCCCAGGTGATCAAGGTCGAGTCGGCACCCAACGGCGACCTGACACGTCGTATGTCAAAAGTGCGCAATGAGCGCAGCCTGTATTACGTGCAGCAGAATCTCGGCAAAAAAAGTTTGTGTGTTGATCTGCGCGATCCGCGTGGTTTGGCCTTGATTGCCGCGCTTATTCCGAAAGTTGATGTGGTGGTTGAAAACTTCAAACCCGGCACTTTTGACGCCATGGGGCTGGGTTATGCGCGCCTGAAACAAATGCGCGAGGACGTCATCCTTTGCTCTGTTTCGGCTTTAGGGCAAAGCGGTCCACTGTCCCACCTGCCGGGTTACGATTTTATTGCCCAGGGTTATTCGGGTGTCACTTCGCTGATCGGTGACGCTGACGGTACTCCTTACATTCCACCGGTAGGTATGGGTGATGTCAGCACCGGTGTGCACGGCGCACTGGCGGTGCTGGCGGCGCTGCGTTATCGCGATCGCACCGGGCGTGGTCAGCATCTCGATATCGGCCTGCTCGATGTTTATTACCACTGCCACGAAGTAACCGTGCATCAATGCAGTGCCAGCGACGGCGCCATCAAGCCCACGCGCAATGGGCCGCACTTGAGCTACATCTGCCCCGCCGGTGTGTTCAAAGCCAAGGGCGGATGGGTAGTGATCATGGCCTTCCTTCATCATTGGCAGGATCTGTGCGCTGCCATGGAACGCCCTGACCTTATCGACCACGATTATCTCGGCACCGATGCCGGCCGTCTCGCCCATCGCGACGAAGTGGTGGCGTTGTTGGAAGGCTGGCTGGCGGGTTTTCCCGATCGCGATAGCGCTATCGAGCATCTGCATAAATATCAGGTGCCGGCCTCGCCGGTGCTTTCCATCGAAGAAACCCTGAGCCATCCCCATCTGCTTGCGCGCGGCACGGTGCGCACTATCACCGATCCCGTGGCCGGCACGTTTCAGATCCCGGGCATGCCGCTGAAGTTCTCCGAATTCCCCGAGGATCTCGAGCTCACGGCGCCGACCATGGGCCAGCACAACGCCGAGGTGCTGCGCGATTGGCTAGGACTGAACGAGGCCGAGATAGATACCCTGCGCAGCGCCAATGTGCTGCAGCAAGGCGATTACTGAGTGCGCTCTTAATCACACAAAACGACCCAAGGAGGCGTCCATGGCCAGCGCTGAAATTACCAAGCTCAAACGCCTGCTGCGCGAAAAAGCCGTGCCGCCCGGCACGTCGATTGACGATCGTCGCGCGCTCATGGAGAAATTCGCTTTTCGTGTTGCCGACGACATTAGTGTTGAACAGGTGACTGTTGATGGACGCGGCGCAGAATGGTTACGCGCGCCGAACGCAGACGACCAGACTGTACTGCTGTATTTACACGGCGGTGGTTATGTCATGGGCTCGCCCACTACCCATCGCGCGCTGGCCGGCGAACTAGCGCGCGCAGCCCAGGCCCGTGTATTGCTGCCCGACTATCGACTTGCTCCGCAAGCGCCCTTTCCGGCCGCGGTTGATGATGCGGTGGCGGCCGTGTTGTGGCTCTATGAACAGGGCGTAATACCGGCCCGTCTCGCCATTGCCGGCGATTCGGCCGGTGGTGGGCTCACTTGCGCCACTCTAATCGCGTTACGGGATCGGCAATTACCGCTGCCACGCGCGGCGGTGTGTATCAGTCCATGGTCCGATCTCAACTGCAGCAACGCTTCTTACCAGACCCGCGCCGCTGCCGATCCCATGATCACCACCGACGACATCACGCTGATGGCGACTACCTATCTGCATGGCGCCGATCCGAGGTCCGCTTTGGCCTCGCCCAACCGCGCTGATCTCACCGGCTTGCCGCCGATTCTGATTCAGGTGGGTCGTGACGAAGTATTACTGGACGACGCCATCGTGCTGCACGAAGCGGCGCGCTCGGCCGGTGTTACCAGCACCCTCGAGATCTGGGATGACATGATTCATGTCTGGCATGCATTTCATCCCATGCTGCCGGAAGGACGGCAGGGCATTCGCCGGGTCGGTGATTATCTGCGCGAGCAGTGGCAGCGGGTTTGAGTTCGCGCTGATGTTTGATTGCGGTGGTGGCCAAGAAGTCAGCCGACCGCAGATGCGCGCAGGGTATGCACCGGCACGTGAGTGGCAGCCTCTATCAATTGAGATAGTGGCTCCGGCCGATGCAACAGGTAACCTTGAGCAAAGTTTACGCCCATCTCGCGCAAAGCAGCCAATACTTCGTCGGTCTCAACAAACTCAGCGACGGTTTCGATGCCGACCACCTTGGCCACTTCTATAAAACAGCGCACCGCCGCCAGGTCCAATGGGTCAGTGATGAGGTCCCGAATGAACTGACCGTCAATTTTCAAATAATTGACCGGCAGTGACTTCAGATAACCGAAGGACGACGCGCCCGCACCAAAATCATCGAGTGCCATGCGCACGCCGAGGTCGCGCATCTCCAGAATAAAAGCGCGCGCATCGTCGAGATGGGTAACTACTGCTGTTTCCGTGATCTCGAAACACAGCTTATCGATCTTGAATGGCGCCCGCGCCACCATCTCGGCGATGAAGCGATGAAAAGCACGATCGCCAATTGACTGACCCGACAGGTTGACGGTGACTGTATCTATCGTGTCGCTGGTATCGTCCATTGCGGTCAGCCACTCGAATACCTTACGCACCACGTGACGATCGATGCGTGAAGCGAGATGGAAGCGCTCGGCAGCCGGCAGGAAGGCACCGGGCAGAATGATCGTGCCATCGGTGTCGCGCATGCGCAGCAGGATCTCGCAATGCAAACCACCGCCCAAACGTTTCAGGGGCACGATGCGCTGCGCATAGAGCTCGAAACGATCGTCATCCAGGGCCAGTTCAATACGATTGGTCCACTGCATTTCGCCGTGGCGGACGAGCATTGCCTGGTCTTCGTCACGCCACACATGGACCCGATTGCGGCCAGCTTCTTTGGCCGCGTAGCAGCCGGTATCAGCCGCTTGCATCACCGCAGCGGGTGTCGGCCAATCACGGGTGACGGGCACCAGTCCAATACTGGTGCCGATGCGGTAACGCTTGCCGTCGTGAAAAAAGCGGAAGTCTTCCATGGCGTCGCAGATCTGCTGGGCCACTCGCTCGGCCTGGGCCACCGAACAATGTTCGAGTATCACGCCAAACTCATCACCGCCCAGACGTGCCAGCGTGTCACGCTTACGCACACAAACGTTGAGCAAAGTGCTGATCTGTTTCAGCAACTGGTCGCCCACCGCGTGGCCGCAAGAATCGTTGACGATCTTGAACTGATCGAGATCGATATACATCAGCGCGTTGGTGCTGGCATCTTCGTGGGCACGCGCGAGCACACGTTTAAGCCGTAATTCAAACTCGGCACGATTGCTCAGGCCAGTCAGGGGATCGTGGGTAGCGCGATAACTCATCTCACGGCTAAGGCGGCGTTGTTCAGTCACGTCGTGAAAGACCAATACTGCGCCGAGCGCTTGCCCGTCGCGGTCACGGATCGGTGAAGCTGAATCTTCGATGCCATACTCGGCGCCATGACGCGCGACCAGGATGGTATTGCTGGCCAAGCCGGAGATTTTCCCTTCCTGCAAACAGCGTGCGACCGGATTTTCGGCCGCCTGGCGGGTTTCTTCGTTGACGATGTGGAATACCTCGGCCAACGGCAGTCCCTGCGCCTGCGTGCCTAGCCAGCCGGTCAGGCGTTCGGCAACGGGGTTCAACCACGTCACTGCGCCCTCCAGATCGGTGGTGATGACGGCGTCGCCGATAGATTCAAGCGTGACTTGCAGCAGTTCGCGGCTTTCAGCCAGCGCGACCTCGGTACGGTGGTTTAGCGTTACGTCTTTAAACGCACCGACCAGGCGCTTAGCCTCATCGTTGGAGTGTTCGGCTTCGCCGGTAATACGTGCCCACAGGTGATGGCCCGCCGCATTGGTCAGCGGCACCTCAATATCAAAGGGCGTGCCGCGCGAGCTGCCGGCTTCGATGGCCACTTCGATAGTTTTGCGCGCGCTTGCTGGAAAAAAGCTCAGCGCATCTGCCAAGCTCAGCGCCACGCCGGGTTCGATCGCGAGAATCCTGCAGGTTTGGTCTGAGAGCAGCAGAATCTCATGCTCAATATCGAGCTCCCAACCGCCAACATTGGCGATACGCCCGGTGCGCTCAAGTGCCTGGTTGCTGGCAAGCAAAGCAATCTCAGCGGATTTGCGTGCAGAAATATCAGTGTGCGTGCCAGCCATCATGAGCGGCTGACCCTGTTCATCGCGCTCAGTAACGCGCGCCCGCGACCGGATCCAGATCCAGTGGCCGCTTTCATGACGCATACGAAATTCGTAATCGAAATAGTTAAGTTCGCCCGCGAGATGACGCTCATAAAGCGCTTGGCAATCCGCCAGATCATCGGGATGTAGCAGTGACAACGACGTTTCGAGCGAGGTGGGTTCAAGCTCCGCCAACTCATAACCAAGCATCTCGGCCCAGCGTTGGTTGCAACGGATAGCGCCACTGTGCAGATGCCATTCCCAGGTGCCGGCGTTGGTCGCTTCGATGATGCGGCTTAAGCGATCGCGACTCTTAAGCAAACGCCGGTCAGCGAGTTTGCGCGCTGTGATGTCTTGAATTACGGTGATGATGCCTGACGCCTGACCGTGTGCATCGTAGTCGCGGGTGGAAGACCAGGAAACGTCGATAGGGGTGCCGTCTTTGCGCAGCATCTGGTATTCAATGTCTTCGCAGCGGCCGTTACGGTTGAAATCCGGCAATACCACGGCACGGGCGTGGCTCCGGGATTCTTCGCTCAAAAAATCGAGAGACGATCGACCGATTACTTCTTCACGCTCATACCCCAATTTTGCCAGCCACGTGTCGCTGACAGCATAGATCAGGAAAGCGTCGTCGACGGCATGCAGCATGGCGGGTGTCGTTTCATACAGCCGCACAAGCTTGGCTTGGGCGGTCATTACCCGTTCGACTGCCGTTACACAAGCTTCGCGCAGTTCAAGTGCAGCGGCGGCGGCTGAGGCCAGATGGGCAAGCAACGATCGCTGCTCGTTGGTAAGCTGGCGCGACTGCTGATCGATGACACATAGCGTGCCCATGCGCAGACCATCGGACAGGACGATGGGGGCGCCGGCATAAAAGCGGATTGCGGGCCCGGCAATGACCAGGGGATTGTGCGCAAACCGCGGGTCTGAGGCAGCGTCTTCGACCAGCATCACCTCATCACTCAAGATCGCGTGGGCACAGAAGGCCACGTCGCGGGGTGTTTCAGTTACGCCGCCCAGTCCGACGTTGGCCTTGAACCATTGCCGGTTTTCATCAACCAGGCTGACCAAGGCAATCGGTGTTTTGCAGATTTGAGCCGCGGCTTGTGTCAGCGCATCAAACAGCGATTCCGGCTCCGAGTCCAACACGTCCAGCGCGTGCAAGCGGGCAAGTCGCGCGCGCTCCAGGTCGTCCAATAATTGTGTTGAGGTCAAAACAGGCTCC
>JAYUQF010000042.1:0-5817 GCA_043756885.1 Pseudomonadota bacterium | reverse complement strand
ACGGTAAGCTTTACGTTGATATCGGCGACAATCCCGAGCAGCCCGTTGATGAACAGACGCTGGTGACGCGGGTATCGGCCGTCATGAAGTACAAGCCCAACACCCAGATTTATGTTGGCGGTGATAACGAAGCGGAGTATGGCAATGTGGTGCGGGCTTTGACCGCCTTGACCGCCGCGGGTGTTGGCAGCGTGGGTCTGCGTACCGATCCGCCGACCGCCAAGGCGCAACGTTGAGAGCCGCCAGTAAGCCTGAATTGTCGTCATGATGCCGCGCAAGTCCGTCGTGTTTTCCGTGCTCCTGCATAGCCTGCTGCTGGGCTTGCTGTTGCTCGGCGGCTTCAATTTCTGCAGCGAACAACCCGTCAGCAATCAGCCGACCGGTAGCGTGATGAAGGCCACCGTTGTCGATAACAAAGCGGTTGATGAGCAGGTCAAAAAACTTCAAGCCCGCGAGGCACAAGCCCAGGCCGAACAAGCGCGCAAAGCCAAGGACGCCGAGCGCCTAGTGCGTGAAGCCGAACAAAAGCGCAAGGCAGAAGAACAGCGCATCAAAGAGCTGAAGGCCGAGCAGGAACAGCTCAAGGAAGAAAAGGAAGTACAGCGCAAAGAAGCCGAGCAGGCCAAGGCCGAGGCTACCGAGGCCAAACAGAAAGCCGAAGAACAGAAGCGCGAACTCGTCGAACAAAAGAAAAAGTCCGCACAGAAAAAACTGGAAGAGAAAAAGATCCAGGAGCAAAAAAAGACCGAGGAGCTGAAAAAAGCGGAGGCGCAGAAGAAAAAAGACGCCTCTGAAGCGGAAAAGACCAAGCTTGCCGACGCCGAAAAGAAAAAGCTGGAAGCGGCCGAAAAAAAGAAAAGGGACGATGCGGCGAAGAAAAAAGCCGCGTTAGACGCCCAACACGAGGCGGAGCAAGCCGCCGAAGCCGAGCGTAAACAAGCTTTGGCTGCCGAGATCGCGGCCGCTGAGGCGACCGAGGCCGATGCGGCGATGGCAAGTGCCGACGCGTCGGAGATCGAGCAGTATCAAAATGCCATCGCGCGTCGCATCCGCGCCTCTTGGACGGTGTTGCCGGGCATGGAAGATCTGGTCTGTACCCTGCGCGTCACTATAATTCCCGGTGGTGAGGTAGGCGGTGTCGAAATTGTGAGATCGAGCGGTGACCCGACCTTTGACCGTCAGGCTGAAAACGCTGTGCGCAAGGCCGCGCCACTGCCGTTCCCGACCGAACCGCGCTTGATGAATCGCTTACGCAAATTCACTTTAGACTTCGACCCCAACGATCTATGAGCGTGTATCCCCGCAGGTTTAGGACCCTGGTCAGAATAATCTCGTCAACATCGAGGGTAATCCTGAGTGGTGCTAGCCGGGCGCGATTTGCAGGTAATAGCGGGGCGATTGCCAAGAACTGCAACGCAGCGGCAGCCGCTCAGGAACAGCCGAATGTAAAGATAATTTTGACCAGGGTCCTTAAGCACAACCCTTCCCTTGAGGAGCTTTGCCTTTGAAATACTTTCGAACCCTCGCGCCTATCGTGCAGTGGCTGATGCTTGTAATGCTCGCCTGGGTCGTCCCGATGCAATGGGTAAGTGCCCAGGAAGCTGAACTCCGATTCACCATCAAGGGCGGCAATAAATCGGCACTGCCCATCGCCGTTGTGCCTTTTGCCGCGGGCGGCGACAGCGAAACGTTCGACATCGCGCAAGTCATCCGTTCGGATCTCGAGCGCAGTGGTCAGTTCAATCCAATGCCACCCGCCGACATGCCATCCCGGCCCACCAGTTTTACGGAAGTGAATTTTAAGGACTGGCGCGTGCTCGGTCAGGAAAACCTGGTACTGGGCAAGGTTGTGCCGAGCGGTGATGGCGGCTATGTGGTCGAGTTCCGCGTCATCGACGTATTCAAAGGCAATCAGTTGCTCGGCTTCCGTATTCCGACCTCGTCGGCGAACATGCGGCTCACGGCCCACCACATCAGCGACCTCATTTACGAAACGCTTCTGCACCGTAAAGGCGCGTTTGCAACGCGTATCGCCTACGTGACCGTTGAGCGTGCCTCGAAAAAAGACTCGCTGTTTCGTTTGCAGGTAGCCGACGCGGACGGTTACGACCCGCACACCATTGTCGAATCCAAGCTACCGTTGATGTCACCATCCTGGGCACCCGACGGTTCGCGCCTCGCCTATGTCTCGTTCGAAGATCGGAATTCGGCCATCTACATCCAGGATGTGCGCACCGGCAAGCGCGAGAAAATCGTGTCCGGCTCGGGCATCAACAGCTCGCCATCGTTTTCACCCGATGGGCAACGCTTGGTGGTCACGCTGTCCCGTGACGGCAATCCCGAGCTCTATACCTACAGCTTTGCTTCGCGACAGCTGACCCGTTTGACCTATCACGCATCGATCGACACCGAAGGTGTGTACTCACCCGATGGCCGACAGATCTACTTCACGTCCGATCGGGGTGGCGGCCCGCAGATCTACCGCATGAGTATCGATGGCGGCTCGCCGCAACGCGTGACGTTCAATATGGGCAACTATAATTCGCGCGCACGCATTTCGGCTGATGGCAAAAAGCTCGCACTGGTGCATGGCGGTAAAGGCGGTTTTGGTATTGGTTTGCTCGATCTCTCCAGCAATAGTTTTGATGTACTGTCCAAGTCTTCTTTGGACGAGTCACCGAGCTTCGCGCCAAACGGCGATATGATAATTTATGCGACAATGGCTGGGCGTGGTACGGAGCTCGCCGCGATCTCTGTCGATGGTCGTCAGGGGCCGCGTATGGCCATGCAACGCGGCGAAGTTCGGGAGCCGGCCTGGGGGCCGTTCCGGAACTAGCGAGAACAAGTGAGGTCCCGGGCGTTATGGTGGCTGGCGCGCAAACACGGCGTCCCAGTGAGTGCTGCGGCCCCTCGCGCTCCTCGTATCGAATACGACAACAAGAATCATCCATCACTCAATCCGTGCTTAGCGCGGCAATCTAAGAACTCATAACGGGAGAATGAAATGAAAGGGAGCATCCTGAAAGTGCTGTTGGTCGTGACCGCCAGTTTGATGTTGGCAGCCTGCAGTTCGAACAAGGCCAAAACTGACACGGCGCAGAGCGGTGCGCGCGTCGAGGACCGCAGCGCGGCTGGCGCCGATGGCGCAGCGAGTGCGGGCTTGGGCGACGGCAGCGGCCTCGCTGGCGGCGCATTAAACGATCCCAATAGCCCGCTCGCGGTGCGCGTGATTTACTTCGATTACGACAGCGCCAATATCCGCGCTGATTTTAACGACACCTTGGCCGCGCACGCTGCCTATCTCACCGCCAATGCGTCCACCATCGTCACCGTCGAAGGTCATGGTGATGAGCGCGGTTCGCGCGAATATAACCTGGCGCTGGGTGAGCACCGCTCGCTCGCGGTACGCAAGCAGTTGGTATTGCTCGGTGCTTCGGCCGGCCAGATCAAAACCGTCAGCTACGGCGAAGAGCGCCCGGCTGTTGACGGCCACGACGAGTCTGCGTACGAGAAAAACCGTCGCGCTGAGCTGGTCTACTGAGCTAGACGGCGGTGATGGGCCTGCACAAATATAACGTGAAGGGATTGCGTGCCGGTTGGCGGCACGGGCTACTCGCGTGGTGGGTGATAAGCATGGCCGCGCCGGTCTATGCGGCGAGCAAGGACGAGCTGGTGCTCGCCGAACGCCTGGCTAAGCTTGAGCGCGCTTTGAATGGCTCGGGCTTAATCGAATTATCCCGGCAGATTGAAGCCCTGCAGCAGGAAGTCCGCCAACTGCGCGGAGAGCTGGAAAACCAGGCCTTCACACTCGAACAGGTGCGCAAGGCGCAACGCGACGCTTATGCTGATAACGACCGGCGCCTGAGTGTGCTCGAGCTGGGCGGCACTGTGGGCAGCGCGGGAGTACCGTCCGACCCACCGCTATCGACCTTGGATTCGCCGACCGACGTGGCAGTCGCCGGCAAACCCTCGGATCAGACCATGGCTGTAGAAATGGCCAGCCCACGGCGCAGGGTGATACCTATCCAAGAGGCCATCGATACCAGCGACGAAGCAGCGGCGGAAATGCAGCCGCCACCGATGCAGCGCCCGACCATGGTGCTCTCACCTGATGATCCACCGCCCGGCCGCATGCGCATCACACCGTCCGAACCGACCCGGATCGCGCGCCAGTCACCCGACGACGACGGTATGCTGATGGCCCCGGCCGCCTCGGTGGCCATTGATGCACGCAGTGAAACCGCAGAGTCGCAGGCTGCTTATCGCGATGCTTTTGCGCTGCTGAAGGCCGGCCAGTACGACCAGTCGATCAAGGGATTTACGAGCTACCTGCAGGCCTATCCAAACGGACAGTACGCCGATAACGCGCAGTTCTGGGTCGGCGAAGCCTACTACGTGACGCGCCGCTTCGAACCGGCCATAAGCCAGTATCAAAATCTGATCGCCAATTATCCTGAAAGCCAGAAACAGGCCCAGGCACGGCTCAAGATTGCTTACAGCTTTGATGAGCTCGGCCGCCGCGAAGAGGCGGCGCAGATCCTTATTCAGCTTAAACGCGACTATCCGGAGTCTGCGGCTGCGCAACTCGCCGAGCAACGTCTGCAGCGTATGCGCGCGAAAGCGCCCTGAGCCGGAGCATGGTCAGCCGCGCGCCGCTGTCGGCCGGGGCCCTCGCGCCGACGCTCGAAGCCGATGCCCTGCGCATTACTGAGATCTTCCTGTCGATTCAGGGCGAGTCCACCACCGTCGGGCTGCCAACAGTTTTTGTGCGCACCACCGGCTGCCCACTGCGCTGTCACTACTGCGACACCGCCTACGCTTTTTCCGGCGGTGAACGCCTGAGCCTCGATACCATCGTCGCGCGCGTGGACGCCTACGGCGTCAGCCATGTCACTGTCACGGGCGGTGAACCGCTCGCCCAAACGACCACCCTGCGTTTGCTGACGCGCCTGTGTGATGCCGGTTTCCAAGTTTCGCTGGAGACCAGCGGCGCCATCGATCTTTCCGGTGTTGATTCACGCGTGATGCAGGTCGTCGACATCAAGACGCCAGCCTCGGGCGAAGTGGCGCGCAATCTGTGGTCCAACCTCGCGCACCTGCGCGCGGGCGACCAGCTCAAGTTTGTCATCTGTGATCGGAGTGATTACGAGTGGAGTTGCGCCCGTGTGGCTGAGATGACCTTAACGGCAGGCGTCGAAGTGCTGTTCTCCCCCAGCTTTGAAACGCTGGCCGGGCGCTCCCTCGCGGAATGGATTTTGGCTGACCGCCTGGCGGTTCGGTTGCAAGTCCAGTTACATAAGGTGTTATGGGGTAATGAGCCAGGACGCTGAAGTCCGCGCGGTGGTCTTGTTATCCGGTGGTCTGGACTCCGCCACAGTGCTGGCCCAGGCGCGTGCCGATGGCCGCGCCTGTTATACCTTGAGCGTTGACTATGGCCAGCGTCATCGCGCCGAACTCGAAGCGGCCGCCCGCTTGGCCAGCGTTTTTGGCGCACGCGAACATCGTGTGGTGCACATCGACTTTGGCCAGTTCGGCGGCTCGGCTCTGACCGACGCGACCATCGCCGTGCCAACCACGCCAAGCGACGGCATACCCGTTACCTATGTGCCCGCGCGCAATACTGTGATGCTCGCGCTCGCTTTAGGCTGGTGTGAAGTGCTGGAAGCACACGAGCTGTATATCGGAGTGAACGCCGTCGACTATTCCGGTTATCCCGACTGCCGGCCAGAATTCATCGCCGCGTTTGAACGCTTGGCAAGCCTCGCGACCCGCGCCGGGTTGGATGGCCGGGCTTTTCACATCCGCACGCCGCTGCAG
>JAYUQF010000041.1:0-2252 GCA_043756885.1 Pseudomonadota bacterium | reverse complement strand
TCCACCAGCTTTTCGACGTTTAATTTATCGAGCTTGTTGGCCAGTTCTTCCACTTCGGTGGGCAGGGTTGGGATCTCGCGCATACCTGAGCTTTTGCCGTGGTAGTGGGCAGACTTGTCCGGATAGAAGTCGAGATCGATATACAGCTGGCCGGTTAAAAAACTCCAGGTTTTCAGCCGCGCGCGCAGGCCGCGTTTGATAAGGTCGTTGTTTTCCGTCAAATCGCTCAACGCGACGTTATCACCCCGCAGATTTTTGATTGCGTATTCGTCTGTGCGGATCACCACAGGCACGAGAAAGGCCAAACTCTGCTCGTCCACTGATAAGCCGATACTTTGCACGGTGCCGATTTTTACGCCACGAAACACCACCAGCGAGCCAACTTGTAAACCGGTCGTCGAACCTTCGAAATACATAATGTAGGAGGGGCGGTCACGCCAGAAACCACCGTCGGCCAGCAGGATGACCGCCGTTACCAGCAGGGCGATGGCGCCGAGCACAAAGGCGCCCACCAATTTGGGATTAGCCTGTTTGCTCATGTCGCGCCCCGTTTAAGAAAAGTACGTACTTTCTCCACACCATGTGCTGCCAACTCACGCGGATCGCCATAGGCAATCATGGTGCGTGTATCGGCGTCGAGAAAAACAGAATTGTTGGCGATAGCAAAAATGCTCGGCAGCTCATGGGTCACTAACACCACGGTTGCACCGAGACTGTCGCGCAGTTCCAGGATCAGATCATCCAAGCGTCGCGAACTCAAAGGATCCAGCCCGGCCGAGGGCTCGTCGAAAAACAGGATCTCCGGATCAAGCGCCATGGCGCGCGCCAGACCCGCACGTTTTTTCATGCCACCGCTGATCTCAGACGGGTAAAAACTTTCAAAGCCACCAAGGCCAACCAGCGATAGTTTTAAAGACACCACCTCGTCGATCACATCCGCTGCCAGCGAAGTGAATTCCTGCAAAGGTAACGCAACGTTCTCGGCCAGCGTTAAAGAACTCCACAACGCGCCAGCCTGAAACAGGATGCCAAAGCCGCGTTGACGCTGCACTTGTGTTTGTGGATCAGCCGCCCAGTAGTCTTCGCCATCGTATAACACTGCGCCGGTTGCTGGCCGCACCAGACCTATCATCTGCCGCAACAGCGTGCTCTTGCCACAACCGCTACCGCCCATGATGACAAAGATGTCGCCACGATTAATGACGAAATTTAAATCCCGCTGGATAACATAGTCGCCATAGGCCATGGTCAGGTTGCGGATCTCGATGTGGGGTGTTGCTGTCATTTCAGATGCCCAGCTTCTGGAAGAAGATGGTCAGCACCGAGGCCGAGATGGTGATGAGCAGGATGCCGAGTACCACGGCCGAAGTGGTCGATTCACCCACCGCCTGTGCACTGCGCCCGCATTGCATGCCACGCAAACAACCGGCAAAAGCAACCAGAGCGCCATACACCGTGCCTTTGATAAGGCCGACGGCAAAATGTTTGAGCTCAAGTGCCGAAAGCGTTTCGTTGTAGTACTCATAAGCGCCTACATCGAAGACCAGTACCGCGATAGTCATGCCGGCGAGGATGCCGACAATACCGGCGTAGAGCGTCAGGATCGGTACCATCACGATCAGGGCCAACATGCGTGGCAGCACCAGATAGTCAATCGGCGACACGCCCAGCGTGCGCAGTGCATCGATCTCTTCGTTAACTTGCATGGTGCCGATCTGCGCCGCATAAGCTGCGCCGGTGCGGCCAGCGAGAATAATGCCGGTCATGAGCGCCGCCACTTCGCGCACCACGCCGATGCCGACCAGATCGGCGATGTAGATGCTGGCGCCAAACAAAGCTAATTGCACCGCGCCCATATAAGCGAGGATGGTGCCCACCAGAAAGCTGATCAAGGACACGATGGGCAAGGCCCGCGGCCCGACTTCTTCAATCAGATAAGCGAAGTCGCCGCGTCGGTAGCGGGCACGACCGGTGACAAAACGCGCAAAAGACAACGATATCTCGCCCGCAAATTCCACCATCGCCGGCCAGTCGCGCCAGGCTTGTTGCGCGGCCAGCCCAATACTTGCGAGCAGGGTGGGTTTGCTGGCCTGTGCGCGCGGTGGTGGGGGTGGCACAGCAAAGACCAGCGTCAGCATCCGGCGCAGACCCTCGGGCAGGGCGTGGTCATCGATGTCGATGTTGCGCGCGCGGCAATCGCGCGTAAGCGCGGCGAGAAAATTTATCGCGCTGGAATCCCAACTCGTAAGATC
>JAYUQF010000040.1:0-5830 GCA_043756885.1 Pseudomonadota bacterium | reverse complement strand
TGCGGCACGTCGCTGGATGCGGTTGTCGCACCGCCCGCACTGGTCGCGGTGACCTGTTCACGGCGAAAGAAAGTGCGGTCAGTACCCACCTTGATCATGCCCGCTTGATTGTTGAGCGTGCGGATGTGCGGTTGCGAGACCACCCTCACGTCACCTTGCAGTTTTAGGGCATCGATGACACCGGACAGACGTATCGCTCCGCTGGTGGCAATATCAAACACACCCAGCGAGAACACGTTAGCTGCCGCTGTTGCGCCACCAGCCGGTTGTCTGACGATGGTGGAAATATCACCATCAATTTGCCAACCGCTATTAAATTGCGACATGGCACGGTGCCAATCGATGCCGAGTGAAAAATCATCGTTAAGCGCAACCTCAACAATGCGCACCTCGATATCCACCTGACGTTGCACGGCTTCGTTGACATCGCTCAGGTAGCGACCCACTTCACGCACCCGGCGCATCTGATCAGTGACCATGACGGTGCCGGCGGTGCGATTGATGGCGATGCGCGCATTGGGCGACAGCATGGAGCGCAGTTGCACTTCAAGTTCATCCCAGAAGGGCACGCTGCCCTGCTGACTGACGGCCACACTACTACCACCCTGCCCGCCGTCCCCGCTGCCACCACCGCCGCCGGCACTGATGCCGCCCCCCGCACCGCCACTGCTACTTAAGCCGCCACTGGAAGATGCCGCCGCACTGCTATTGCTGGTTGATGAAGTCTGCGCTTCGCCCATGCGCACGACCCGAATGTAGTCAACGGCAAATGTGCGGGTAACCATCGCCCGCACCCGCACCAGAGCACCGTCGCGTTCCCAATGGAAGCCGAGGCTGCCGAGCATGGCTTCCATGGCCTGATCAAAGGGCAGGTCATGGAATTCAACATTGATACTGCCGGTCACGTCACGGTCAACCACGATGTTCAATTTATAGGCCCGCGCGAACAGCGCGAGCACCTGATCGATGGGGAAATCACGGGCAAAAAAACTATAGAGCTGCTCGGTTGCCTGGGGTGGCAACCTGTCGGTATCGCTCGACGGCATCACGAGGCGTGTGCTGATCGGTGGCGGTAAAACGCTGGGTGTGGCACTTGGCAACGGCGTCGTCGTCGCTGCCGAGGCGGCCATCGCCGGTGCGGTTTGCCTGATCGCGGGCGCGCTGCAACCGCCCAACAGCAGGGTGGTTACCACCCAAAAAAACTTGTGTGGAGAATACATATGGTGTCCCTCTCGAATTTCGAGTCCCTCTACCCATGAGTGCTATCGGCACCCCGAGACCGAAGCTTTAATAGCTGGGACTCGGCCATTCAGGGTCGCGCAACAACAACACAACCGAGGGCTTGCGGAGCGCAAAAAGCGTGGTCAGGCGGCGCTGCGGGTTTAGCATGGGGCACATTGTCGGGCGACAAACACCCTACGCCAACAGGAGTCACTACAACCATGCCGAACAGCAAACCGGAATTGATCGCCACCTATTGGACCATCGCCGGCAATGTCGAGCCGCTGGGCCCGCCGGAACGTGAAGCGAGCCCCTTTGATTTCCGGCTGCGCGTTGAGGCTGCCGCACGTGCCGGCTTTGCCGGCGTGGGTTTGCTTGAGTCGGATCTGCGGATGGTTCGTCGTCAATACGATTTTCCAACCATGGCGGCGATCCTCGCCGACCACGCTATGCGTCATACCGAGTTCGAGTTTGTGGTCGGCTGGCTGGACGACGGTGCCGCTGGTCAAGCCGCACAAACCAGCTTCGACTATCTGCTCGAAGCGGCCGGTGCCCTGGGCGCGCGCCAGATCAAGATCGGGCCGGACATGCACGCGCGCAGTTGGCCGCTGGAACACATGGTTGAGCGTTTTGCCGCGCTCTGCGCACAAGCCCAAGACCAGGGCGTCGCCGTTGCGCTTGAGATCATGCCCTGGACCAATCTGCGCACCATCGATGACGGCTTGGCCGTTGTGGCCGGTGCGGGAGCACCCAATGGCGGGCTGTTGCTCGATATCTGGCATCTCGCACGTAGCGGGCAGGACTACGCGGATATCAGCCGCATTCCAACGCGCTACATACAGCACATCGAAATTGACGACGCTGATCGCGACGTCGTGGGCACCCTGCTCGAAGACACCCTCGACCGCCGCCGCCTGTGTGGCGAAGGCGTGTTGGATGTGGCTGCGTTTTTACGCGCCGTACAGGCCAGCGGTTATAGCGGCCCCTATGGCGTGGAGATCATCTCCCATGAACAACGTCAACGATCTTTGGACGTGGCGGCTCAGTTGGCTTGCAGCACGGCGCTGGCGCAGTTTCCGCCATCGCGTTAATGCACACGCAGTTTTAGCGTTTAGCAATTTTTAACGGCGCGGGCTAAGGACCCTGGTCAGAATAATCTCGTCAACACCGAGGGTGATCCTGAGTGGTTGCTTGCCGGGCGCGATTTGCAGGCAATAGCGGGGCTATTGCCAAGAATTGCAACGCAGCGGCAGCCACTCAGAAACAGCTGAATGTAGAGATAATGTTGACCAGGGTCCTAAGCAAAAAAAATCCATTGAGACATCCCTGGCGCGCTGTGTGACAAGAGGTGGAATGTCCCCGCTTCAGTTTTCATCAACGAGGTAACGCCGATGTTCCCCACCCGACTCACCGCGCAGCAGATGGCCGCGTTACCGCTACCCGCTGGCCGCCTGTCGGTGCAAGCCTTCACCAAGGACGATATCGAACTGCGCTACTACGCACCGCAGAGTAGCGATCAGCAGGTGCCTCACTCGCGCGACGAGTTTTACATCGTCATCACCGGGCGCGGCCAATTTGTGCGCGCCGGCGATGCGGTCGCGTTTAGCGCGGGGGATGTATTGTTTGCGGCTGCGGGCGAGGCCCACCGATTCGAAGACTACACACCGGACTTCGCGACCTGGGTGGTGTTTTTTGGTCCCGAGCGGCCGCCAGGCTGAACCAGCGGGGCCGCAGACCGGCTGCTAGGCCGGTCCGACTACCAGCACCGAGCCGCGCCAGCGCTTGATCACCTCGCTCGACACGCCCTGCGTGACCCACTCAACAAACGCGCCGTGAGCGGCGCTCCCAACTACCACCACGTCGGCCCCCACTTCGTGGGCCACGGCCACGATCTCTTCGGCAAAATGTCCACGCCGCTGCACAGTCTGAGCGGTGATGCCGCCCGTACCAAGCAGGGCAGCAGCGCGCACCAGGTGCTCGCTCGCATTTTGATTGGCGCCGATGCGCTCTTCGGGGTCGAGGACCGACACGACCCACACTTGCGCATCCAGTAGCGGCAGCACCGCCATCGCCTGGCGAATTGCGTGCTCCGCGGCTTCGTGCCCGTTGGTCGTCAGTACTACTTTCATAACGATCGCTCCCGATTGTTGCACCAGACCCGCGGTGCGCGCCGCAGGTATCCGACTGTCGCTAATGCTAAGCCTCGCTGGGGTTTGTCTCACCCACAAACCGCTGCAGCAGAGCGTAGATGATCACCGCCGACAGTACGCCGGTGAGGAAGTCGGTGACTACCACCATCACGGCGGTATAGATCATAAGACCCACATGTATGCGACCCGTTTCCATCACCTCGCGGATCTCAGCAGGCTTGACCATGCCACTGGCGACAAACAGCAAGATGCCACCGATGCAGGCCATGGGTACCAGTTCGAGGAAACTGGCCAGATAAGCCGCCATCAACAACTTCAAAATGCACTTGAAAATGCCAGCCAGCGGCGACAAAGCCCCAACCTTGATGTTGGTGGCGGTGCGCGCCAAGGCGCCGGTGTGCGGAAATCCGTTCAACAACGGCACAATGATCTGCACCAGACCCTGGCCCCACAGTTCCTTGCTGGGATTGAACTGCAGGCCACGATTGTTGGCCAGCCGGTCTGCCATGCGCGAGCAGAGCATGCTTTCCACCCCGGAGACAAACACAATGGCCGCCACCAGGTAAGCAAGATCGAGCATCCCGCCAACATCCATGGGGAAGGGCGCCGGCGTGCTAAACACCCAGAAGTCGGTGGGAATGCTGCCATATTTGTCTTTGATCAAGGTCAAGCCCTTGTCGGACCACAGGGTCGATGACAGCGCCAGGGCCCCACCCAGCGCCACCAATGGCGCCGGCAAAAAGGGCGAGACCTTGAGTAAAGTTTTTGAAATCGCAAAAGTGCCAAGACCAATGAGCAGCGCATAAACGTTGATGCTGCCGAGGTTGGCGGTTATGCCCTGCAACTTGGCGAAGAAGCTTGAACCCAAGGTGGCCTTGATGCCGAGCACTTCGCCGATCTGGGACAGTGCGATCACCAGCGCGATGCCGATAGTGAAACCGACCACGATCGAGTGGGGCACCAGTCGCGCCAGCCGACCCAGGCGGAACACGCCCATGGCCATAAGCACAACACCCGAAATTAGCGCGCCCAAAACCAGAAACTGGTAGTCGTGGGCCGCAACCGTGGCAGCAATGACCGGAATGAAAGCCGCAGTGGGGCCGTACACCTGGTACTTGGAACCGCCAAACAGCGCGCCAACCAGGCCAGCGATGGCGCCGCCGACGATGCCTTGCTCCGGCCGCAGACCGGAAGCCATGGCGAAACCCATCGCCATCGGGATAGCGATCATCGCAACCACCAACCCGGCGGTGAAATCGCGCATGACGTTGAGCTGCCACGAGCCCTTCGCGAGATCCTCGTAGCGCCCATCGAACGGCGTCATGAAAAACGCCAGGCGTCGCAATATCGGCACGTCGTCGCGGTGGTTTTCCTGCGGTTCCGTAGTGGCCTGATCGGTCATCGGTTCATCCTTTGTGGGGTGTGCCTGTCGTGGCGCGGAACTATAGCGCGAGACTGTAGTGCGGGACTATGGTGCGGAACTATAGAGACCGCGCTAAAGCACAGACCACAATATGCGCGCCCGGGTTGCAAGAGCGTACGCGACAGGTATTGCGGAACGATCGGTCAGCGCAAAAAGAATCTTGTTTGAGAGTTCGTCATTCGACGCTGAGACCTCAACGCGGTGTGCGGCGATCGTTTGTGAGCCGATACCGAGGGCCGCGCCCTGTTTCCCCGCTGTGTGGCACTGTGTGGCACACTGCCTGTTCCAAGCGCAACGTTACGCATCCGACTGCTCCCAACCTGTGCGACTCATGACGCCCTGCATGTACGTGTTGTGGCGCGTCACACGCTGGGCGATGCAGGTTGTAGCTTAATTTCCTTCCGCGCTCGTCATAGGTAGATCTAGCCGTCATGGTGTCATCGAAAGTTTTGTCATCAACAAGCCTGTTGAGCGACTTCCTGGCCGGTTGGGTTGTGTTCCTCGTGACCTTGCCGCTGTGCCTGGGGGTTGCGCTGGCGTCCGGAGCCCCGCTGTTCTCGGGTTTACTGGCCGGCATTATCGGCGGCGTTTTAGTTGGTTTATTCAGTGGCTCGCAGACCAGCGTCAGTGGCCCAGCCGTCGGCATGACCGCGGTGGTCGCCGCCCAAATTGTGTCACTCGGATCGTTTTCGACGTTTCTGCTCGCGCTGGTGCTCGCGGGACTGATCCAAATCGGCCTCGGACTGGCCAAAGGCGGATTCATTGCCGGCTTCTTTCCCTCCAGCGTCATCAAGGGGCTGCTGGCCGCCATCGGCGTGATCCTGATCCTCAAACAGATCCCCCATGTTCTAGGTCACGATCCCGACCCGGAAGGAGATTTTGCCTTCCAGCAACCGGATCACGAAAACACCTTCTCGGAACTCGGCATGACAATCGCCGACCTGCATCCTGGCGCCGCCGTGATCGGCCTGGTCTCGATCGCGCTACTGGTACTGTGGAGCCGGTGGCAACCCTTGAAAAATTCGCCTATCCCCGC
>JAYUQF010000039.1:0-2253 GCA_043756885.1 Pseudomonadota bacterium | reverse complement strand
GCGTGGTCGGTTTTGCGCTGACCCCGCCTTAGTCAATTGAGCAATTCCACAACCGTACAAACGCACCACCAACGCCAGATCGGTCGCCGCACAGGCGGCGCAGCTTGCACTACCTGGTAAGGTTTTATGCCCCGCATAAGCGCCTCTCTTGTTTACCCTGGTGCTAGCGCACGCGAACCCTGGTGGCGCTCGCCGGATGTCGCGGTGGCCGCCTCGTTATTTGTTGCCGATGCTTTGCTCCTGGGGCAGGGGCTGTTGGCGGCGCTGCTGCTGATTAAGGTGTTCGGCGTTTTAGTGCCCAAAGCGCTGCTCCTGAAAAAAATCCGGCGCGATGTATGGCCAACGGCCAGACGGGCAGCGCTGTATGGCGTGACAGCGATAGCAATAATGGTCACGGTCAATTTCAACAATTTTCTGGCTCAGCAACGTGCAGATAAGCTCGTAGCTGCAATTGAGCTCTACCACGCCAGCCACGGTCGTTTTCCGCTGGCCCTTGATGCGTTGGTGCCCCGCTACTTGGCCGCCGTGCCCCGTGCCAAGCTCACCTTGGCGTATGGTGATTTCGACTACGAAGCACGCGGTCGCGAGGCGAGTTTGGCCTATTTCCAAGTGCCGCCCCTAGAAGCCTGTTACGATTTTGGCCAGCGACGCTGGCATGACGTGACGGTGCGAGCCCATCAATTACCAAACTGTGGCCGCTCCCAGTCGGTCGCGCAACAGGAGTCAGAGCGATGACGGTCAGAGTAGAAAAGAACGGCGCCGTGACGACGGTTATCCATAGTCGCGCGCAAGCACGCAATGCCATGGACCCGCGCTCCGCTGACGAGCTGACTGCGGCATTCCTGGCTTTTGACGCTGACAGCAGCGCCAGCGTTGCAGTGTTCTGGGGCGAGGGCGGTGCGTTCTGCGCGGGATGGGACTTGAAGAGTGCAACCGCGCTCGCCGATCAAGAAGACCCACTGGCACAATTCGACTTCGCTCCTGATCACAAGCCCTCGCCACGCGGGCCGATGGGGCCGAGTCGCTTGGTTCTGTCCAAGCCGGTGATCGCCGCAGTGGCAGGGCCAGCGGTGGCCGGCGGTTTTGAACTCGCTTTGTGGTGTGATTTGCGCGTGATGGAGCAGAGCGCTTATTTTGGTGTGTACTGTCGGCGCTGGGGTGTGCCCTTAATCGACGGCGGCACGGTGCGCTTGCCGCGTCTGGTCGGTGAAGGACGCGCGCTCGACATTATTCTGACCGGGCGCAAGGTGCCGGCTGAAGAAGCGCTGCGCATCGGCGCCTGTGAACGTGTGGTCGCCGACGGTACGTCGCGCGCGGAGGCCGAGAACCTGGCCGCACAGATCGCGCGCTTCCCGCAACTGTGCATGCGCGCCGATCGGCGTTCGGTATTTTTGCAGCATGGTTTGTCCGAAGCAGACGCCTTGCGCTCAGAATGGGCCAACAGTCGGGCCGTGCTGAAGGCCGAAGGCCTGGCCGGCGCGGCACGCTTCAGCGCTGGCCAGGGCCGTCACGGCCAATTCGACGGCAATTGAACAAGCCCTTCGTTGGCAATCCGCTCCACATTGCAGGTGCGAATTCATTCGCACTTGGTCCATAACCGCCGTCAACCGCGTCCGCACCACCTCATCAGTACAGCCCACTGCGATAGTTCTCTTCGATAAGCTCGTCGACTTGTGTGACGACCTCGGCGCTCGGTGGTGCGTCGGGTGCAGCGGTCTGCTCCAGAATCATTTTGCCCAGCGATGGCAGTTCGCTGCGGTCCTGACGACTCGCCTCATCCCATAACCGCGAGCGCTTGACCGCTTTGGCGCAATGCAGGTAGGCCTCGTCGACCTGCACGCGAATACCAACCTTGGGCGTTTTGCCTTTGACAACGGCATGGGCCAGCAGGTCGTCGTCGCAGATGATTTGGGCGCGACCATTCACCCGCAGCAGATCTTCGAAACCGGGTACCATAAATAGCAGCCCGACGTTGGGGTTCTCGATGATGTTGAGCATGGTATCCATGCGATTGTTGCCCGGCCGGTCGGGAATGAACAAGGTGTTGTCATCGAGCACCTGGACAAAACCGGGCGCGTCACCACGCGGTGAAACATCGGCCCGTCCGTTGCGCGCGGCTGTGCCTATGGAGACAAAGGGCGAGCGCGCGATAAGGGCCCGGCAGTGGCGATCGAGATGGGGGATGGCCTTACGCACCGCGAGCTCAATCGGTGCGCCGATATAGTCCTGGAGTTGTTCGGTACTGGTGAAAAC
>JAYUQF010000038.1:0-2262 GCA_043756885.1 Pseudomonadota bacterium | reverse complement strand
GCGCCCGGTGATGCGCGCGCGCAAGCGCTGCTGGCGCGCGCCTCGAGCCTGCTGCTGCAATACGCTTACGCCGCTGCGCCCGCAGGTGGTCTCGTGCTTAAAGCGAGCTTCGATCAACAAGTGTTAAGCCGCGAGCTCATCACACGCGGCATCGGCGTGTGGAGCAAACAACGGCCGGACACCGTCGTTTACCTGATCGTTGATGATACTCAAGGTCATCAACTGATCGGCGCCGCGTCGCCCGGCAAGTTAGGCGCCGCCGTACAGGCCAAGGCCAATTTGCGCGCAGTGCCCGTGTCGCTCGCCCGTATGGACGAAGAGGAAGTCGCTCAATTGATCGCGACGCAGGGTCCACAGGCCATATCCGATGCTGCAGTGGCGCTTGCCAGCGGCTACGGTGTTAGCGCGACGCTGGTTGGGCAATTGCGCGAAATCGCGACCCAGCAATGGGAAGTGCGTTGGCGATTGCACGTCAATGAAGAAACCGTCGAATGGAATCAGTCCGGTGCGCTGGCCGAAGCACTGGTGAGCGAGGGCATCGACGTGCTGGCCGACGCACTCGTCGAGCGTTATGCACACCCGTCAACACTCGCCAGCAGCGAGGAGATCTTGTTGGTCGTGCAAGGCGTGAATTCGGCGAATGATTATGGGCGCTTGGCAAATTACCTCGGATCATTGGATAGCGTCGCAAAAATGTTCTTGCGCAGCGTCGACAACCGGCAAGTGGTATACGAAGTTACCGCGCGTGGTGGCCGCGCTGCGCTCGCTCAGAGTATTACCTTTGGTCAGGTGCTGGCACCGTTACCCGATCTCGACGACACCTACGAGTTGCTGCCATGAATACCGTCCCGACCGATTCGCGGCCATGGTTCATCCTCGCTTTAGTCGTCGCCGGCGGCTGGTTGTTGTATCTGCTCGCACCGGTCCTTACACCGTTCCTGTTGAGTGCACTGCTCGCTTATCTCGGCGATCCGTTGGTTGATCGCCTGCAGCGCAAGGGTGCCAGCCGCACCGTCGGCGTGCTGATGGTTTTTGGCATCATGCTGATCTGTGGTGTGGTAGCACTTGTAATCTTGCTGCCGATGCTCAGTGCGCAGACGATGGCGTTTCTGAACAATATTCCTGAAGCACTCGACAGGCTACAGACACAGCTCGCACCGCGCATCGCGGCCGTGCTCGGCCGCGATGTGCTCAGTATCGACATAGAAGGTTTGCGCGCCGCGATCGTTGCGCACTGGCGGCAAGTGGGTTCCGTGGCGGGGCACGTGATGTCGTCGCTGGGTCGCTCCGGTCAGGTGTTGTTAGGCTGGCTGACCTATCTGCTGTTGATCCCGGTAGTGACCTTTTATCTATTGCGCGATTGGGATCCATTGCTCGCTGCGATACGCACGCTACTGCCACAGCGGGTTGTGCCGACCATCAACAAGCTTGCCCGCGAGATTGACGCGGTGCTGGCCGAATTCCTGCGCGGCCAATTGACGGTGATGCTGGCGCTGGCGGCCATCTACACCAGCGGACTGTGGCTGCTTGGCCTGGACCTGGCGTTTGTCATCGGCATGGCGGCCGGGGTGGTCAGTTTTGTGCCTTACATGGGCGTGGTAGTGGGCCTGTGTGCGGCTGCAGTGGCGGCCTTCCTGCAATTTCATGATGTTTTCCACCTGCTGGCGGTTGCGGCTGTGTTTGGCGTCGGCCAGTTGCTCGAAGGCATGGTGTTGTCACCGCTGCTGGTGGGTGACCGTATTGGTCTGCACCCGGTGGCCGTGATCTTCGCGGTGATGGCGGGCGGCCAGTTGTTTGGTTTTTTCGGGGTATTGATGGCGTTGCCGGTCGCGGCGGTCGTCGTGGTGTTGCTGCGCCATTCCCGCGACGAATACGTAAAAAGCGAACTGTACGGCCCATGACTGAGCGCGGCCCCGCACCGCAGTTAACGCTCGATCTGTTCAAGACCGCGCACCACGACTTCGCAGGTTTTATCGCCGGCACCAATCACGAGGCTGTGCGCGCCGTTCAACACTGGTCGTCGCGTGAGGGCCCGCCGATTGTGCATCTGCGAGGCCTGCCGGGCAGTGGCAAGAGTCATCTGCTGCAGGCGGCGATTGGCGCTGTCGCGCCGGGTGTGACGCGCGCGATGTATGTACCGCTGCGTGAACTATTCCCCAACGGCGAACAACTACTCGACGATCTGGACAGCGTTGATCTCATCGCGCTCGACGACATCGACATCTGCGCTGGACACGCCGCCTGGGAGCGACGTTTGTTCAA
>JAYUQF010000037.1:0-2263 GCA_043756885.1 Pseudomonadota bacterium | reverse complement strand
GCCTCGCTCATGCGGATCATTTTGGTGGCGGCCACGCATAAGCCGGCGGCTTCGAATTTGGCGACGATTCCACCGATATGGTTGTCACGCACCGCACCGGGCTTGATGATGGACAGCGTGCGTTCTGTGGCCATGCTGAATTAATCTCCCTAACTTCTTGATAAAGCGCTCAAAAACGGGCGCCATTATACTGGTTAAAGGGGATAAAACCACCATTTCAGGTGGTTTTTGCGGCGCCGCAAATACGCGGCTGCTACCTGCGAAACGTCAGTACATGCCGGTTTCGAGGCGAGCAGCCTCGGACATCATTTCCTGATTCCAGGGCGGGTCGAAGACCAGTTCGATGTCGACATCGCTGACGTTGGGTACCTGGGCAATTTTGCTTCGAACGTCGTCCACCAGGAAAGGGCCCATGCCACAGCCTGGCGCCGTAAGCGTCAAATCGATCTCGACGCGGTTGCGGCCATCCTCGGCGGTTTTGACTTCGCAGCGATAAATCAAACCCAGCTCGACGATATTGATGGGGATTTCGGGGTCGTAGCAGGTCGATAGTTGTTCCCAGATAAGATCTGTATCGACGCTTCCATCGGCATTGCCTTGGGCTTGCTCAGCGGGCAAGGCAGCGGCCTCCATGCCCAAAGCATCGACATCAACGGAGGCTATCCGGGCGAGGTTGCCATTGGCATTCACCGTCACCGCACCGCCGAGGGCCTGAGTAACGTAAACCTCGGTACCCGCGGCCAAGGTCACCGGCGAACCTTCCGGGATCATGACCGCCGCACAGTCGCGCGACAGCGTAATGGACGAGCCGTAGAAATTGGGTTGATTCATACTCACCTTGCTCAAGCGCTCAGCATCGGCAGAACTTTTTCGATGGCGTCGAACACCGCGTGCACTTCGGGCACGGTGTTGTACAGCGCAAACGAAGCGCGTGCGGTACCCACGAGCCCGAAGTGCTGCATGATGGGCATGGCGCAGTGATGGCCGGTGCGTATCGCAACGCCGTGATGATCAAGCAAGGTGCCGAGATCCTGCGGATGCACGCCGCTGATCTCAAACGACAGCACCGCCACCTTCTGCGCTGCCTGACCGATGATCCGCAGACCGGTTATTGATTGAGCGCGCGCTGTTGCGGCCGCCAGCAGAGCATCTTCATGGGCCAGCACGGCTGGCAGGTCGAGCGCCGCGAAATACTCCAGTGCGCTCGCCAAGCCCAGAGCGCCGGCGATATGGGGCGTGCCAGCTTCGAAGCGGAACGGGATATCGTTGTACTCGGTATGCTCGAAGGTCACCACTTTGATCATGTCGCCGCCGCCTTGATAAGGTGGCATGGCGTCAAGCAATTCAGCGCGGCCGTACAGAACTCCGATGCCGGTCGGACCCAAGGCTTTGTGACCAGAAAAGGCGAAAAAATCGCAGTCCATTGCCTGCATATCGATGGGGCTGTGAATGATTGATTGGGCACCGTCCACCAGTACTACCGCGCCGACGGTGTGAGCGCGTTTAATGATCTCGCCCACTGGGTTGATGGTACCGAGCGCATTAGAAATATGCGCTACCGCTACTAAACGCGTGCGCGATGACAGCAGGCTGTCGAACTTGTCCATTTCAATCTCGCCCGCATCGTTAATCGGCACAACACGTAAGCGCGCGCCAGTCTGCTCGCACAGCATCTGCCAGGGAACGATATTGGCATGATGTTCAAGTTCGGAAATCAGAATCTCATCATCCGCACGCAGGTTTTTTCGACCCCAAGTCTGTGCCACCAGATTGATGGATTCCGTCGTTCCGCGCGTGAAGATAACTTCGCAGGGATCGCGAGCGTTGATAAAGCGCTGCACCGTCTCACGCGCCTGCTCATAGGCAGCGGTGGCGTCCGCACTCAAAGTATGCACACCACGATGAATGTTGGCGTTTTCATATTCGTAGTAGTGACGCAAACGTTCGATAACGACCGCCGGTTTCTGGGTGGTGGCGGCGTTGTCGGCATAAACCAGCGGTTTACCGTTTACGCTGCGCGCGAGAATTGGAAACTGTGCGCGCACACGCTGCACGTCGAAGCCTTGGGTCGCAGGGCGGTCATTCAAAGCGGTAGTAGCGTTCACGGTTTGTCCAGCGTGCTGAGTAGTTGGCTGTAGTCGGTGTGTCCAAGGAAGCGCGTTTCTATCCAGCGTCGCACCCCCGGCAAGGGGATCTCATCAACCACTTTCTGGGCGAACGCGTAGGTCATTAGCGCCCGCGCTGCGTCTGCCGACACGCCACG
>JAYUQF010000036.1:0-2265 GCA_043756885.1 Pseudomonadota bacterium | reverse complement strand
GGCAAGGGTAGCGGCGCCGAAGCCTGGCACATGGATCCGGTAAAAATTCCTCACGCCTGGTTACCGGCGGCGAACTTCAGCCACAAACAGCACGATACCCAGGCCTGCACCGACTGCCACATGGCGGCCAAAACCTCCGAGACCAGTGCCGATGTCATGCTGCCTGGTATCAACAGTTGCCGCACCTGCCATGGCAGCGGTGATGCGGGCGAAGGCAAACTGGCTTCCACCTGTGTCAACTGTCACGGCTTTCATCGTGCCGACCAGGCGCGCCTGAAGGACTAATCGCACCTACAGATTAACTTCCCTGCCATTGCGGTGGCCGCTTCTGTGCAAACGCTGCTGCGCCTTCTAGCCGGTCACTGCATTCGTACCAGGCTTTGAAGGCCGGATAGTCTGGCTGATTATTCATAGCCGCCTGCAAACTCGCTTCATCCAGACCACGCATCACCGTCTGCTTGGATGCACGCGTAGCGAGCGGCGCGCAGCGCAGAATACGCTGACACCAGGACTCGATGGTTTCATCCAGTTCATCATGGTCGAGCAGTTGGGTGACAAAACCCATACGATAACCTTCTTCTGCGCCGAGGATGTCACCGGTCAGAATCATGCCCATCGCCTGTTTCAGTCCCACTTGGCGCGCCAGCCGGTGCATGCCGCCGCCCAGGGCGACCGCGCCGACCAATGGTTCGGGCAGGCCAAAACGGGACCGACGTGTGGCCAGCAGCACATCGCAAGCCAGCGCCACTTCGAAGCCACCGCCCACCGCCACACCATCAACCGCTGCGATCAAGGGCTTGGTTAAATCAAAGCGCTCGATAAGGCCGGCATAACCACAGCGTGGATAGACATGGGGCTTGCCCTGTCTGGCGATCGATTTCAGATCGCTACCGGCCGAGAAAGCGCGTTCGCCGGCGCCCGCGATAACACCGAGGTATTGACTGTCGTCGCTCGCAAAATCATCAAACGCGCTCTGCAGTTCGTCATGCATTTGCTGGTTAATGGCGTTCATCACCTCCGGACGGTTGAGGGTGATGCGCGTAATGTGATTGTGTTTGACGACAGTGATGAATTGGTAGTTCATGGATTGCTCCTTGATGGCCAGGGGGGAGTGGGTTTTTTGGCGGTTGTTGTACGACTAAATTGGGTGGGGATCTCAGGCTGAAATTATCAATCAAGATTTGAAGTTAACCCCACGACAATTGGAGACCCGTCGAAGTGGGTTTTGGTACGGGATGTCGAAACCCGCAGTTTGAAAGTTGCAGTTCGTTCGGATTCGCGACGATATTGGATGATCAGTTTGAGGCATACACCCTATAAATGCGCATCTACAGATCAAACTGCGCAATGGACTGCGCTGCAACTGAGCGTGCGCCGCTTACCTGCGCAAAGAGGCGCGTCGCGATCTGTTACTGAATTATTTTCGCGATCGCAAGGTGCATTCCAGCGGCGTCTTCGAGATCTTGAACAAGAAAGGCAAGGTCACAACGAAAAAAACCTACAGCTTCCGAACCTTTTGACGCGATGGAAATCACGTTCTCTCATGCCCTTGGGAAACCAATCGGGCCGGACCGCGCCCACAGAATTTTTTGGCGAACTCATTAATTGGATCCGAGTACCGCCGCCGGTATCGGCGAGAATTCTTCACTTTTAGTCGTTCGCTGTACAGAAAGTTTTGGTTCAAGCCAGTCCGCATAAGCTTGAAGCGCGGCATCGGGGAGCTCGTTTGCATACATACGTTGTGCGAATGCCATCCGGCGTTCTCGGCGGCTTAAGGTCGCCGGCAGAGAAGACTCGACGATCGCTCGCGCGGTGTCGAACATGGACGATGCAATGGCCATTCGCTCAAGGGGGTCCATCCGGCGATAACGTTCATCCACGATGGCGTCAAACGCGGTCGACGTGTCGTTCATTTCCGGGCTTCATCGAGCAGGGTGGCGACGTCAAGTAGCGGCGCCCAGTGTTGCAAATAAATCCAATCGGTCGATTCGCCCAAAAGCGAACGAACATCGCGTAACCGCATCTCCGAGCGGGAATCAAGGGACCAAACCAGTTTGGATAGGATGAGATCCTCTCGACTTACAATCCAGGTCGCTACACCGCCCAAATCAATGGCCCTACGGCGCGTGAATTCCTGTCGCCGGTACGCTGAATCGTTACGCACAATGATATCGACTTTAATCGCGCTTTCCAGGTGCATTAGATTGAACATTCGCTGAGAAGCGATCGCCGTATTGACGGCTTCTTCGTCGATATAGAAATCAA
>JAYUQF010000035.1:0-5876 GCA_043756885.1 Pseudomonadota bacterium | reverse complement strand
CGCGCGAGTGCAGTCATAGGCATTAAACGCCTGGTCGACCAGTTGGATGGTGGAGTTCAAGCGACTGAGGATCCACTGATCGAGCTCACTGCGCGCCTTGGCGGCAATCGGCGCCTGCGCGTCGACGAAGCCATCAATGTTGGCGTAGCTGGCCATGAAGCGATAGACATTCTCGAGGGTGCCAAAAAACTTGCCACGGGTTTCGGCCAGTCCGCGCTCGGCGAACTTCATGTTGTCCCACGGTGGCGAGTTACTCATCATGTACCAGCGCACGACGTCAGCACCGTAGCGGCCGACCACGTCCATAGGGTTGATGGTATTGCCCTTGGTCTTGGACATTTTCTCGCCCTTCTCGTCGAGTATCAGTCCGTTCACCACCACATTCTTAAAGGCGACGTCATGCATCACGAGGGTTGCGATGGCATGCAGGGTATAAAACCAGCCACGGGTCTGATCAACACCTTCGCAAATAAAATCTGCCGGGAAGTTACGCTCGAATGCGTCCTTGTTCTCAAAGGGATAGTGCCATTGCGCAAAAGGCATGGCGCCGGAGTCGAACCACACATCGAGCACGTCAGTGACACGGCGCATGGTGCCGCCATCGGGCGCGGGCCAGGTGAACTCATCGACAAACGGCCGATGCAGATCCAAGTCCGCGCCGGTCGGTAGTGGCTGGCTGCACTTCTCGCGCAACTCGGCGATAGAGCCGATAACTTCGAAGTAGGTCGAACCTTCCTGGTCCGAGACCCAGATCGGCAACGGCGTGCCCCAGTAGCGCTTGCGTGACAGCGCCCAATCAACGTTGTTCTCCAGCCAGTTGCCAAACCGACCATCGCGGATCGCAGGTGGGTGCCAGTTGATGGTTTGATTGAGCGCTACCAGGCGGTCTTTTTCGGCGGTGGTGCGGATAAACCAAGACTCGACCGGGTAGCTCATCAAGGGTGTGCCCTTGCGCCAGTCGTGAGGATAGTTGTGCAGATAGTCCACGCGCTTGTACAGCAGCCCGCGGTCCTTTAAATCACGCATGATGGGTTTGTCGGCGTCCTTGAACCACAATCCCGCCACCAGTGATGCGCTGGCTGTGAACTTGCCGTCGGAAGCGACCGGGTTGACCAGGGGTAAGTGTTCACGGCGACCGACTTCGTAATCCTCCGCGCCAAAGGCGGGCGCGATATGTACCAGACCTGTGCCATCTTCAACGGTCACGTAGTCGGCACTACAGATGCGCCAGGTGTCGGCTGGATAGTCAACACCGTCGACGCGAAAAGCTGGCACATATCGACGTCCGAGCAAGTCGCGACCTTGATGGTGTTCAAGTACGGTGTACTCGCTCTCCAACACCGACAGTCTTGCGCTTGCCAGCACCAGACGCTCGTCGCCCACCTGCACGGTGACATAGTCCAGCGCTTCACCCACCACGAGGGCGACGTTGGAGATCAAGGTCCACGGGGTAGTGGTCCAGGCGAGGTAGGACAAATCGGCCTGCGTTGCATCGCGAAAGCGCACGTAGACACTCGGGTCTGTCACTTCCTTGTAACCCAGAGCGACCTCGTGGGAGGACAACACCGTCCCGCTGCCGGGGCTGTACCATTGGATCTTGTAGCCCTTGAAGAGCAGATCACGCTCGTACATCTGCTTCAATAACCACCACACCGACTCGATGTACTCGTTGTGGAAAGTCACATAGGGCGACTCGAGATCGACCCAGTAGCCGATGCGGCGCGTTAACTCATCCCAATCTTTTTTGTAGCGCACCACGCTGGCACGACAGGCCGCGTTGAAGGCCTGGATGCCGAATTTTTCCACTTCGGCGCGGCCGTCCAGGCCCAATTCTTTCTCGACCTCGATTTCGACCGGCAGACCATGGGTATCCCAACCACCCTTGCGCTCCACACGGAAACCCTTGAGCGTTTTGTAACGACAGAACACATCCTTGATGGTGCGCCCCAGGACATGATGGATGCCCGGGCGGCCGTTGGCTGTTGGTGGTCCCTCGTAGAATGTGAACGAAGGTGCCTCTGCGCGTGCTGAGATACTCGCGCTGAAGGTATCCTCTTGGGCCCATAGTTCGAGCATCGCCAACTCAAGTTGGGGCAGGTCAAGTGCTTTGATTTCTAGGAAGGAAGTAGTCATTAACCGTGTCGACTTTAGGGTGATAACGGGGGCTCGCGAGCCGCCCGGATTATAGCCGAAGCCACTCGCCACGCGCGGTCCGAGGATGCATATGACACTCTTTGCGCTTTAGAGATTGTGTTATCGTTTAGCGGCCTGGCCGCATATCACGCGAGAAGCACGTTCCGATGACGAATCAGCACGAGGATCGCCCGTGAGCTCAGACCAAGTTCTCGAATTTCTGCAATTCGTCGAAGGTCAGAAAAATCAGTCTGCCAGCCAACTGCTGGATAAGGTCCTGCGTAAGAGCCGACTCATGACTGGCGCCGAGGCCGGCACTATCTTTATCGCCCGCGCTCGCGGTCGCAGCCGCTGGCTGGAACCCGCCAGCATCCAGAACGATGCCATCAAGGTCAAAAGCGCTGACTTTATTGTGCCCATAGCCGCGGGCACTATTGCGGGTTATGTCGCGCTGAAAGGCCGCACCATACTGATCGACAACGTCTACGATATTCCGGCCCGTAGCCCGTATACCTTCGACCCCAAGTTCGAACGCAAAAACTATAAAACGCATTCGATGTTTTGTTTTCCGCTGCGCAACCTGCAGAACGATGTGATAGGCGTCGTGCAGCTCATCAATTGCCGCACCGGCAAAAGCAGAAAGCTGACTTCGTTCCCCACTGACGTTGAGCAGTTGGTGGCGCCGATTGCACGCGTTGTTGGTCACTCGATTGAACGCGCAGAGATGCTCGATCAAATTCGCGCCAAAAACAAAACCCTCAGTACGCGCAACCGCCAGCTCGCCGAACAGCGAACACGCATCGCTGCCCTGCAGGAGGAAACCGAAGCAGCGTTCAAAGTCTCAGTCACATTATTGGCCCGTGCGGCCGAAATCCATGACGAAGAAACCGGCAATCACATCGTCCGCGTCAACGAGTACAGCTATGCCATCGCCAAACGCCTTGGCCTGGACAACGACTGGTGTGACGAACTGCGCTATAGCGCGCAATTACACGACGTCGGGAAAATGAGCGTTGATGCGGCGGTGTTAAAAAAGAAAGGGCCGCTGACACCGCAAGAGCGGGAAGAAATGAACCGCCATACCGAGTATGGCTATCAAATACTGAGCGCTTCGCCGCGCCTCAGCCTGGGTGCACAAATTGCACTCTTTCACCACGAAAAATGGGACGGCACGGGCTATCCCAATAAGATCGCAGGCGAACAAATCCCCATGTCGGCGCGCATCGTACAACTGGCCGACATCTACGACGCACTACGCTCTGAACGACCCTATAAACCGTCGTTTCCCCACGCCCAGGCGGTGAGCATTTTGACCAAGGGTGATGAACGCATCGATCCCCACGGCCATTTCGATCCTACGCTGGTGCAGCTGTTTAACGACTATCACCAAGAATTTGATCACATCTGGATCTCTTTGCAGGACTGAGGTGGGCGAGCTCGATGCTTGCGTCCGTAGGTACGAACTCGTTCGGACCTACGCGGTAGCGCCTGCGGTAATGCTGCCCTCCAGTTCAGCCGACGGAGGCCACCATCGCTGCTACGGCATACTGGCGGATCTGCTGCACCATCGCATGTAATCCGTTGCTGCGTGTTGGCGACAAGTGTTCGGCCAGCTGAATTTCTTTCAGAAAGTCGGGCGGTGTTGCGAGGATATCGGCCGGCCGCCGATCTGAATAAACTTGTAACAGCAGTTCGATGAGGCCCGCGACTATCGTCGAGTCGCTGGTCGCCGAGTAATGCAGACGTTCACCACGTTGTTCGGTGACTATCCATACTTGGGACTGACAGCCGTGCAGCTTGTACTTGTCGGTCTTCCACTCCTCCGGGAAGCTGGGTGCCTGGCGCCCGAGATCGATAATGTATTGGTAACGGTCCGTCCAATCCTCAAACACCTTGAAGGTTTCGATGATATCGGCTTGCGCGGCCAGGATTTCAGAAGCTGGCGCGAGGTTGTTGGTGGGCGGCGCCGCGCTCATCCGCGCCGCCATTGACTGCCGTTGGCGCCATCCATGATCTGGATGCCAAGCGCGAGCAATTGATCGCGCACCTCGTCGGCGCGCTTGTAATCTTTCGCGGCCCGCGCGGCCACCCGTTCGGCCACCAGCTTATCTATGGTGGCGTCATCAGCACCACCCGCCGCTGTGCCCTTGGCCCAAACCACCGGATCGTTTTGCAGAATGCCCAGTTCACGACCGCCCGCCAATAGTTCGGCCTTGCAGCGGCGACGCTCGTGTGCATCATCACTACGATTGGCGAGTGTCACGGTTTCCATTAACACGGACAAAGCCTTGGGCGTGTTTAGATCATCGTCCATAGCCGCCGTGAACCGTCGTGCGGGGACGATTTCATCGTCCGAAAGTTTTATGTCACCGAGTCGTTCCAAAGTGCCATACATACGGTCGAGTTGGGCTTTGGCTTGTTCTACCAGTTCATCGCTCCAATTCAAGGGCTCGCGATATTTGGCCCCGATGAGTGCCATGCGTAACGTCTCCCCGGCATGCTGGTCCAGCAGTTGCCGCACCAACATCACATTGCCGATCGATTTGGACATCTTGGTGCTATCGATCTGTACGAAGCCGTTATGCACCCAGTAACGGGCCAAGGGCGCACCGTCGTGGGCGCAAGCACTCTGCGCGATTTCGTTCTCGTGATGGGGAAATTTCAGGTCGTTGCCACCGCCGTGAATATCAATGGTGCGGCCTAAGTGATGTTCAATCATGGCCGAACATTCCATATGCCAACCGGGCCGTCCACGCCCCCAGGGACTGTCCCAGCCCGGCAATTGCGCAGGCGAAGGTTTCCACAGCACAAAATCGGCGGGGTTTTTTTTGTAGGGCGCTATCTCAACTCGCGCGCCGGCGATCATTTCGTCTTGGGAGCGCCCCGACAAAGCGCCATAGGCCGTGAAACTCGGCACGTCGAACAAGACATGGCTCGCCGCCTCGTAGGCATATTCACCGCTGATCAGCGTTTGGATCATCGCGATGATGTCATCGATGTGCTCCGTGGCACGCGGCTCGATCGGCGGCGCTAGAACTCCCAGCGCTTCTACATCGGCGTGATAAACGGCGGTATAACGCGCCGTGATTACGCCAATTTCGACACCTTCTGCCGCCGCCGCAGCGTTAATTTTGTCGTCGACATCGGTGATGTTGCGCGCATAAACCACATTGGGATAGTGGCGCTTTAGAACTCGATACAACAGATCGTAAACCACTGCCGCACGTGCATTGCCGATATGCGGCGGGTTATAGACCGTCGGCCCACAGGCATACATGGTGACGCGCGCGGGGTCTGCGGGTACAAAAACTTCTTTAGTGCGGGTCAGCGAATTGTATATTTCGAGAGCCAATGGACACGGCCCCACAGGGTTCAGATGAAGCGGCGCAGTATACCGAAGGAGACTACGTAAATCCTTTCGCGCTGCGGTTTTTATTCATCGCCACAACATACGCGCGAGGGTGTCGTGACGGTCGAGTACCTGATGTTTGATCGCAGCCGCGGCATGCATGGCAACCAATGCGCCGGTGCCGTAAGTACAGTAAAAATGAACCTGGATAGCAAGATCGCGCAGGCCTTCGCCGACTACGAGCAGCGCTGGCACCTCAAAGAAGTCAAAAAACTCAACTGCACTGCCCTGAGAAGTTGATACCAGAAAGCCCGTGAGGGGCATGAGTAACACCAGCAGAAAAAGCGTGTGATGCATGGCAGTTGCTGCCATACGCTCCCAGGGCTTGAGCGTG
>JAYUQF010000034.1:0-2272 GCA_043756885.1 Pseudomonadota bacterium | reverse complement strand
CGGCCGGTGTCAATCGGCTCTCACTGGGCATTCAGAGTTTTGATGTTGTGCAACTGACACGACTCGGGCGCATACACGATGCCGACGAAGCCCATCGGGCGATTGGCATGGCGCGCGAAGCGGGCTGCAACAATCTGAATCTGGACCTCATGTTCGGTTTGCCCCAGGCCCAGCCCGGTGATGCGCTACGGGATCTCGAACAAGCTATCGCCCATCAACCGGAGCACGTTTCCTGGTATCAACTGACCTTGGAAGAAGGTACGGCGTTTGCCCGCCAGCCGCCGCTTTTGCCCGAACATGATCAAATCTGCGATGACTACGAAGGCGGCCTGGCCTTGCTCGGCAACGCGGGTTATCAGCAATACGAGATTTCGGCCCACGCTCGACCCGGTCGCGCGGCGCGCCACAATCTTAACTATTGGAACTTTGGCGACTACATCGGCATCGGCGCTGGTGCCCACGGCAAGCGCACTGATGGCGTCGGTGCCGTGTGGCGCACGGCGCGCATCCGTCATCCTGAACGCTATCTGAAACAGGCGCGAACGACCCATGCCATCGACACCGAAGAGCGTGTCGAGGGTGCGAGCTTGGCCACCGAGTTCATGTTGAACGCTCTACGTCTGGCGCAGGGATTTCCTATTTTTTTATTCACCGCGCGCACCGGCCTGCCATTGTCGGTCATCGAGGCGCCGCTGCAATCCGCGCTGGCGCGCGGTTGGCTGGAACTGCGGGCTGAGCATTTGAGCCCGACGGCGTTGGGCTTTCGCTTTTTAAACGATCTGCAATTATTGTTTACCACACTCGACGAAGCGCCCTTTGCGGCGCGCGGCGCTATACTCAAACCCCATTATTAATGGAGCGCCGGCCCATGAGTCACGAAAAACTCGAACACCTGCTGACTCGACTGCGGGAAGAACTCGCGACATTGGAATCCGGTGGCGCCCCAGTAACACCGCGCCTGCGCGTTCTGATTGATGACATTGAACGCCAGATGGCGGCGCAAGACGAAGGCGTGACGGGCGAGTTGAAGCGCCGTGTTGAGGTGTTCGAAGTTGAACATCCGCGCGTGACCGCAATCCTGAACGATGTGATGGTGACGCTGAGTAATCTGGGGATTTAGGTTAATCGCAGTGGCGCGGCGATTGTGCGAATAAATTCGCACCTACAGGGTGGGGTTCAAAACTACGGCACCCCGTAGGTGCGAATTTATTCGCGCTCGACCCTCGGCCTCCAGCCTTATTCGTCCGCCGGCTTGCGCCGTAGATTCTTCACCCCACCGCGCAACTTCTTTTCATCCATACGCTTGGCTTTCGAAGCTTTGCTCGGCTTAGTCGCCACCCGCGGCTTCTGACGGGTGCCGGCACGCACAATCAAATCAACCAGCCGTTGCATGGCATCTTCGCGATTGCCTTCCTGGGTGCGGAAACGTTGGGCCTTGATGGTCAGTACGCCGCCGCGCGTAATGCGTTTGTCGGGCAAGGCCATGAGCGCGGCCTTGTAGCGTGCGGGCAGCGAAGAAGCGTGGATGTCAAAGCGCAGTGCTATGGCGGTCGCAACCTTGTTGACGTTCTGGCCGCCCGGTCCCTGGGAACGCACCGCCGTCAGTTCGATCTCACCATCGGCGAGGGCGATGCTCGGCGTAATTTGCAACATGGCCGAACTCAGGCGGCCTCGTTGCCATCACCCGGTGGAGGTTCCAGCGTATCGAGCAATTGCGCGAATACGCGCAAGGCATCGGCCGCAGTGAACACACCCGCCAGCTTGCCGTGACGCACCACGATGGCGGCGTCAACCTGCTGCCTGACCATGGTGTTTAAAACTTCCGCCAGGCGCTCGTTGATATCGACGATATAAGGATCACGTGTGCACAGGTCACGCAGCCGCGACATGCCACCCGTGGCAAGCCTGCCGGCAGTTAACATACCGACCAATTGGCCGGCTTGTGTGACTGGCAGGTGATGAAAAGCATGCTCGGTCAGCACCGCGCGAGCCGCAGCGATATCAGCGTCGATGTCGATGGCATGGGGAAACGGCGTCATCGCCGTCTTGAGTTGTGGCAGGGGTTTTTTCATAACGTCTATGCACGCTAAGGTCAGATGCCCGCAGGATGCGCGATCGTTTGTTGACCACGCAAGTGCAGGTAACGGCGCAGTTGATCCGCCTTAGCGTTTGAGAGGTCGGGATTGAAAGTGCGAATGAATTCGCACTCTCCTCATCTATTGCAAAACAAGACACAACAGGCACCCGCAACGCACCCTGCGCGCCGGGCGAC
>JAYUQF010000033.1:0-2276 GCA_043756885.1 Pseudomonadota bacterium | reverse complement strand
CCACCGCCATCTCGATGCCGTTGGCGCTATAGGGCAGCATTTGCAGCGAAGCATTTTTTAATTCGAACCAGTCGGTTTTGCAGTTAACCGTCTCGCCGTTCAACAGCCGCACCAAGGGCTCAATAGCCTCTTCCATGCGATCACGTACGCGCGGTGTTGGGATCGCCTGCATATAAGCATCGGCCGGCAGCGAGCCGGGACCGACACCGAACATGGCGCGACCCCGGGTCATGTAATCGAGTTGCCGAATACGATCAGCCAGGATGTAAGGATGGTGGTAAGGCAACGAAGCCACACCCGTGCCGAGACGGATGCTGCGTGTGCGTTGCGCGGCAGCGGCGATGAACAATTCCGGGCTGGCGGTGATCTCCCAGCCACCGGAATGGTGTTCACCTATCCAGGCTTCGTCGTAGTTCAATTTGTCCAGCCACTCGACCAGATCCATATCGTGTTCGAGGGCGAGGATGGGGTTTTCATCCGGTGGGATGTGGGGAGGAATGAATGCTCCGAATCTCAACCGTGATTGCGCCATGGGGAATGCTCCTTGTGGTCAGTCTTAGGCCAGTGCCGGCGCGACACTTATTGACGCCAGAGCGTCTAGTTGTCACGTGTCCGGTGCCAGCAAATAACGATAGGTGGGGCGACGCGACAGATGTCAGGCGGCGCACACGTCGCGTCAGAGTAGCTGCCCGACAAGCTGAAATCGAGCACAGGCGCGTGGGAGGATCGGAAAGTACCGAGCAGCCCCGGGATAAGTGTCGCGCAGCGCTTCCCCGATTGGTGGGGTTCAGCTGGCCGGCACGGTGCGTCCCATGGCCCAGCTGCGCAGCGCGGCAACCTGCTCTGCCATGACTTCTAACCGCGAACCCCACCCCAAGCCCGTGCGGCTGGCGAGCGGCGCGCAGCTGTTCCGCAGTAGGTGCAAATAAATTCGCGCCTACGGGGGCTAGTCGAACATCTCGCTCATCACCATTCGGGCGGTCGTGATGAAGGTCGTGATGAAGGTCGTGATGTCGTCGTTACTCATCGCTGTCGACAGCGCTATCTGGCCGCGATACATGGGGAACACGCCGCGATTGGTCATCTCAAATGCAAACAGGCGCATTTGTTCTTCGTTGGAATAGCGCAGGATGTCGCGACAGCTTTTGTACTCGCGCCCGGGTTTATCGCAGAACTCATAACCGAGATGGGAACCGATACCGTAGATCACGAAGGGATGACCGTGCTCGGCACACCAACTATTGAGCTCGCGCTTGATGCGTTCGCCCATCACATCGAGACGCGCAAACGCCGCCTCGTCCAGCAACGACAGACAGGCGGCTCCTGCGGCGGTCGCGAGTGGATGGCCGTGGTGCGTGCCGCAGTGATAGACAAATCCGGCCTCGCCCAGCTCAAACAAATCGGCGCGGCCACCGATAGCGCCAATCGACATGCCGCCGCCAATGGTCTTCCCCAGGATGGTCAGATCGGGCGTGACACGATAAATCCCTTGCAGGCCATGCAAACCAGCGCGAAAGCTAATGGTCTCATCGATGACCAGCAGAATGTCGAGCTCACGGGTCAGCTCGCGCATGCCGCTCACGAAGGACTGGTCGAGCACGATTACGCCACCGGCACCGGCCTGCAGCTCCATCACCACACAAGCCACATCATGCCCTTTTGCACGCAGGATGCGCGCACAGGCCTCGAGATTGTTCTGCGGCAGGGGATGGAGCGGGTCCCTTGAGCCCCATCTCTTTCACCCGTCCATTGGTTGACGGGGAAATGAAATGTCCAAAATCCGGCGGGCTTGGATTGGAATGTGGGGTTAAGCGAGCGTAGGAAAAACTCCCGGCTTTTCTGCGTCCATTGTTTCTGCGGCGCAAGGCTTGCCGCCTATCCAAGCCACCTTTGACGGATGGCGATCCCCGGATGCATAACGGCAAACGCAGGCACGCGCACGAGTTGGCGCCGTCAAGATCTGCAGCGCCTTCGATGTGGCGCTCATGCGGCTCTCGGACGGACGCGACTCGCGCTGCGGCTGTCGTGGGCGGCGCGCTTCGCGAGCGTCACTACGGCCGCGATCGAGGAGGAGAATTGATTTCAAAAAGCGAAACGTCGTTTCCAGGAACGACCTGCGCGACAGCCGTCATGAAACCGATGAATATCGAGCGAGCGTTGACCGCCAAGACCGTGATCGTGTATGGACTCCTCCTCGTTTGCAAGCACTTTGCTCGATCGCGTCAAGGTACGACTGCCTACGTGTATCCGGTCTCGTTAGTGATGCCGTCATTGTC
>JAYUQF010000032.1:0-5924 GCA_043756885.1 Pseudomonadota bacterium | reverse complement strand
CGGCGCAGCGGTCATGAGCACTAAGGACCCTGGGCAAAATAATCTCTACATTCGGCTGATCCTGAGCGGCTGCCGCTGCGTTGCAATTTTTGGCAATAGCCCCGCTATTACCTGCAAATCGCGCCCGGCAAGCAACCACTCACGAACATCCTCGGTGTTGACGAGATTATTCTGACCAGGGTCCTAAGCGCATGGGTGTTCAAGCCATGTATTGTTTGATGAAAGCCACTTGCGCGGCGATGAGGCGCGCCGCTTCGGGAATCATTTTTGACATCAGCAGGAAGCCGTGAAAAACACCACCATACCGATGGTACTCAACCACCACACCGGCATTTTTCAGTTTACCGGCGTAAGCCTCGCCCTCGTCCCGCAGGGGATCAAATTCCGCGCTGCATACCAGAGCCGGTGGCAACCGCGAGTGATCGTTGGCAAACAGGGGCGACAGGCGCGCGTCGCGCGGGTCTTGTTGATGGGTGTTGTAGTGTTTCCAGAACCAATCCATCTGCGGGCGACCAAGCAAAGGCGCGGCGGCGTTTTCCGTGACCGAGGCGGCACTCATGGTCGCATCCACGGCGGGGTAGGTCAGCACCTGCAGGCGCAGCGCCGGCCCCGTTTGATCGCGCGCCATCAAACTCACCGCAGCCGCGAGATTGCCACCCGCACTATCGCCGACCACGCCGACACGGCTGGCGTCGAGCCCGAGTTTGCCGGCCTGGGCCACCACCCATAACAAAGCTGCATAACAATCCTCAACCGGCACGGGAAACGGAAATTCGGGTGCCTTGCGGTATTCCACCGCCACCACCGCGCAGCCGGTGCGATTGGCCAGGGTACGGCAATAACCATCGTGGGTACCGAGATCCATATATACCCAGCCACCGCCGTGAAAATGCACCATCACCGGCAGCGGGCCACTGCCGGCCGGCGCGTAGAGCCTGGCCGGGATCGTGCCACCGGACACCGGAATGACCAGTTCTTCGACGCGCGCGCAGGCTTCCTGATCTTCGGGCTTGGTGGCAAAAGCCGCGTTGAAATAAGCACGGCCCTCGGCCGGCGGCATTTCATCGAGCGCTTTGACGCCCATGTCACTCAAAACTTTCAGGACAAGCTGGGATTCTGCGGTGAGCGGCATACAGGTGGCCTCGGCTGTTATTACGGTGATTAAATCGTTGGTATTTATAGGATTTGGCTAGGGTAGGGGCAAAGTGCGGGAGGCGCAATGCGAAGCTGGCAGCACCCCGCTATCGCGAATCGTTCTAAAGTGGAAGCTCGCTTTTGACGATACACCCCTCGCCCTGCTCACTGTCTTCAGGAGAACAATAATGACAATACCTGAGAGCTTCGATACCGCCTCAGAGCGTTTGCGCCTCGCACTGCCGCTCATGTCGAAATACCGCGTTCCCATCGCGCCGCTTAACTACGCCGTCTGGTACGAATATGTCGCTGGCACCAGCCCGGTACTGCGCGATGTGATCGACCATAGGATCCAAGCCGAACAAGTTATCGACGAGACGGTCACCCGCGAGCTCTATCAGCGTTATGTTGATCCTTCAGATCAGACCCGCGTGCAGGCGGCGCAACTCACGGTCGGGCGTCTACTCGAAACCATGTCGGGCTCGCTCGACGACGCCGACAGCGAAGTTACACGCTACGAAAAATCCCTCAGGGCAAGCGCAGCGCAACTGACACCCGATATTGAAGCCGAAGCTCTGCGTGGTCTGGTTGACGGCCTGATCAGCAGCACCCAGACGGTGAATGCCGGCAACGCCGCTTTGCACCAGCATTTGCAAGAAAGTCGCCGTGAAGCCGATGCGTTACGCGACGAGTTGGCCAAAGTGCGCGTGGAGGCCCATACCGATCCCCTGACCGGGCTGGCCAATCGCAAAGGATTTGACGAACGGCTGCGCGAAGTGGAAACCAGTGAGGACTACACCGCGCACACCCATAGCCTGCTGATCGGTGACATCGATAAGTTCAAGAGCGTCAATGACACCTACGGTCATTTATTCGGTGACAAAATTTTGAAGATTGTCGCCAAAGCTTTTTCCAATCTCACCAAGGGCAAAGATGTCGCGGCGCGTTTTGGTGGCGAAGAATTCATCATTCTGCTGCCCGAAACACCGATCCGCGGTGCGCAGGTGGTGGCCGAGTCCATTCGACGCAGCATCGAAAAGGGTCGTGTGTTCAATCCCAAAACCGGCGAAGAAGTCCAGCGCATAACAATCTCGCTGGGTGTCACCGAGCTCGTGCATGGTGAACCCATCGAACAGGCCATTGCTCGTGCTGACGAAGCGCTCTATCGCGCCAAAGACACTGGCCGCAATCGGGTTGAATGCCTGGTGTCGGCGCCCCTGCTGCAGGCCACCGCTTAACACGCAAGCCCGCTCCCGCTGCGAGGGTGGTGATGAGAGGCAATGCACTACCGCACACACTACCAAGCAAATTTGTTGCGGATGTAGTGGCCTAAGCCAGCCCCGCGTGCACACGCGCGTCCAGCAGCGCGTTGGCCATACGTGCAAATTCCTCCACGTTTTCGTAACGCGCGGTATGGTTGATACCGGTCACACCGATGGCCGCCAAGTCCCGCATCTGCGCGCCCGCCTGCGCCGGTGAATCAAGCGCCAGCTGCATAAGCGGCACAACCTGCGGAGCCGGTTTGCCGGCGGCCGCCAAGGCTTGTGTCAGCGCTGTAATCGGCCCGCGTAATTTTTCGACGTCGCCGCTCATCGGCATCCAGCCATCGCCATAACGCACCACACGGCGCAAAACGTGTTCCCCATCACCACCCACCAGGATCGGCGGCCGCGTGGGTCGCGGACTAAAAATGAATGGCTGATCACGCAAGGTGACGATGTGATTGGCAAAACATTCGTGAAAAAAGGCCAGGGTTTGATCGGTGATTTGTCCGCGCTGTTCGCGCGCTACGCCGGTGGCCTTAAATTCGGCCGCCATCCAGCCAGCGCCTACACCGAGCGTTAAGCGCCCACTGGACAACTCTTGAATGGAGGCCACCCATTTTGCCGTTGGTAATGCGGCGCGGTACGGCAATACCAGGACCGACACACCCAAGCCCACACGCTGGGTGAAACCGGCTACAAAGGCCAGGGTCGCCAAGGGATCGACGTAACGACCGCCGGAGCCTTCGGCTTGCTCGGGCGGAATCGCGATGTGATCGATGGTCCATAAATCATCGAGACCCATTTCGTCTGCGGCGCGCGCGCACGCAGCAATCGTTTGCGCGCTCGACGCCGGCCCGGAGTTACGCAACATCATGCCGAGTTTCATCGCTACTCTCCTCTAGGATTAAGTTGACCGGACTGTGCCAATGAATTCGCACCTGCGACGCGGACATTCATGCTTTGCTTGGCTGGTAATAACCGAATGCCGTCCAGCCGCCGTCGATGACCAGCACTTCGCCGGTGACAAACGCCGCATCGGCGCCGGCCAGATACACCACCGCCCGCGCGATCTCCCGTGCAGTGCCCAGGCGCCGCAGCGGCGTGCGCCGTTCCAGATCGCGCAGGGTTAGCTTGCCTTCATGGGCAAGCTCGTCGACCAGGTCGGTTTGCACATAACCGGGTGCTACGCAGTTGACGCGAATGCCCAGGCGCGCCCACTCGATGGCCATTACGCGTGTCATCTGATCGGTGGCGGCCTTAGATGCGCAATAGCCGAGGGTCGCAGGAAACGCATTGCGCCCCAGGATCGAACCGATATTGACAATCGCGCCGCCGCCGTTATCTTTCATCTGTCGCGCCGCAGCTTGTGAGCAGAGGAAAATGGACTTGGCGTTGATGTTCATCTGCTGATCCCAGTTTTCCTCCGTCATCTCCAGGGTCAACATCGGTCGCGACAAACCGGCGTTGTTGACCAGGATATGCACCGGGCCAAAATCAACGGCGATCTGGGCAAAAGTCGCAGTGACTTCTGCGCTGTTTTCGACGCGACAACCATAAGCCCGTGCATGGCCACCGGCTGCGCTGATCTGTGCGACTACGCCAGTGGCATTTTCAGCCCGGGTTGCGAGACAGGCGACGCTGGCGCCTTCGATTGCGAGTTCGACTGCGATGGCACGGCCCAGCCCGCGACTGGCGCCGGTTACGATCGCGAGCTTGTTGGTGAATTGGCCCATGGCCGTGGTACTCCCCTGCAATGGATCGGTGATGGTGTTATTCAGGCCGTCGTCGCCCGCGTCGATCTGCGCAGCAATAAGGCCGCGGCGGTCAGGCCGATAATAGCGATGAGCGCGAGCATGATGAAGTAATGCTGGTGACCGGCCGCACCGGGCGCTGCGTCGAGCAGGCGGCCGGCGATCGCACCGAAAAAAATATCCGGCGTATAACCAACCAGCGACACCAGTCCGACCGCTGCACCGGTCAAACGTAGTGGCACGGCCGATTCTTGCAACAAAGCAAAATACACACCGCGCAAAGCAAACACCGCCGCGCAGCTGAGCAACAGATTGCCGTAAATAAGCGCCCGCGTGCCCGGGCCAAAATTGATGCCCCCGAGCAGACCATAAGCAACCGCAAGGGTGGCAAACATCCACATAATGCTGCGCGCAATGCCAAGGCGATCGGCCAGCAGACCAGCGGCGACGGCCGCCACCGGACGGATATAGGCGCTGAGCGCACTCAGAGCGGCCGCCTGTGTTTCGCTCAAGCCCAGCACCTGGTGGGCATACAGCGCGTAGTTATCGAGCCCCTTGTAACCGCAGTAGGCCGCTACGACCACCAGTGCCTGTAACCACACCGCCGGCGAGCCCAGCACTTCGCGAAGTTCAGCGCGATTCAGACGCGGGCCCGGCACATCGGTATGTGTCTCGCGCGGTAACCAGCGCCATACCAGTATGGCCGCCACCACTGTGGCGAAGGTGTAATAAAAAATCACCGCCCGCAGCGCGGCGCGGCGCGCGTGGGTATCCAACACTGGGTCCGCAGCGGAGTGACCAGCGAAGTAGGTGAAGCACCACACGGCCAGGGTGGCAAAAATCGCAGCCGCGAGGCCGCGGCCACCATCGAGAATGCCAAAAGCGCGACCCTGGGCATGGCTTGCGCCCCATAACCGCGTCGCGCGGATCATGGCGGCCCAGAATAATAAAATCGTGGTGATGCCCCAGTAGCCATACAGCACAGCCAGGCCCATGGGAGCGGGTGAGCTCATGAGATAAAAACCGCCGGCGGCGGTGGCGAGTAAAGACAGCGCCAGCAAAGCACGCGCCGGCAACTGATCGGCCAGCACACCACCGGGGAAATAGGCCAGCATGGCGGTCACGCCATAAACCGCGAAGATATCGCCAAGTGCGGTGTTGGAGAGTTCAAAACTCGCCAGCATGCTGGCGCGGAAATAGCGGGGCACGTGAAAGGGCAGCGCGAAAATCATCTCGCCCGCTACCACTAACGCGAACATGGCGAAAAAGCGTGCCCGCGCAGCATGAGATGAATCGGTCATGGCACGACGATAAACGCTAGCGCAGCCGCCGTCCAAGACCGCAGACGTGCGCAGGCTTGCCGGCGTCGGTTATCCTGACACCACGCCTGGCATATTCGTAGGTGCGAATTCATTCGCACCTTCGTTCCAGCGCTCTAAGGAAAATCAATGTGCGAATAAATTCGCGCCGTCAACCTGGAAACCCAAGCCATGCATACCGCTACGACCCAAGACACAAAGGCCCTCAAGGCCCAGCTGCTCGCTTTCATGGATAAATACATTTATCCCAACGAAGAGCACTACCACGAACAACTACGCGCCATGCCCAATCGATTTGGCACTGTGCCGCTGATGGAAGAATTAAAGAACTTAGCTCGCGAGACCGGCTTGTGGAATCTGTTCATGCCGCTCGATCACGGCGGTCTGAAAAACGAAGATTACGCGCCGCTGGCGGAGATCATGGGCCGCGTTGGTTGGTCCCCCGAGGTATTTAA
>JAYUQF010000031.1:0-5926 GCA_043756885.1 Pseudomonadota bacterium | reverse complement strand
AAATCGTCTTGCTGGCGCCGCTGGGTTATTCACCGACCGGTGAGTTGTTTAATTTGAAAGCGAAAGATCTGGCGGCGACCGTCGCTGCGGAAATTAATGCAGCGAAACTCATTCTGCTGACCGAGCGTGACGGTATCGTCGGCGAGAATGGTGAACTCGCCCGCCAGTTGACCTTGCACGAGGCTCAGCGTCTGCGCGAAACTAAAGGTGCGGATCTGATTGATTTTGAGCCACTCGATACGGGTATCGAGGCATGCGAGCGGGGTGTCGAACGGGCGCACATCGTCAGTCGGCTTGTTGATGGTGCGCTACTGCGCGAACTATTCACCCGCGATGGCATCGGCACCATGCTCAGCGGCGCGCCATTCGACCAGCTGCGCGAAGCACGCGTCGAGGATGTTGGTGGCATCCTTGAGCTGGTACAACCGTTGGAAACCCGGGGCCTGCTGGTCAAGCGTTCGCGCGAAAAGCTCGAGACCGAAATCGCCCACTTTGTGGTCATGGTGCGCGAGAGCACCGTAGTTGCCTGCGGCGCGCTTTACGCTTACGGCGAAAGCGGTATGGGTGAGATTGCTTGTATCGCGGTGCATGCCGACTACCGCGGCGGACAGTTCGGCGATGTACTGCTGGATGCGCTTGAGCGACGCGCCCGTACCGCCAATTTGAACAGCGTGTTTGTATTGACGACGCAGGCAACACAATGGTTTAACGAACGCGGATTCCGCGCGGGCAGTATCGATAGCCTGCCGATGGCAAAACGCGAACTGTACAACTATCAACGTAATTCGGCGGTATTGATCAAAACCCTGAGCTGATCCCGTTCCGCCGCAGGTGCGAATTCATCCGCGCCTACGGTCAATATGCAACGCGATCTTCGACCCCGTGTCCGCGCTTGGGGATCAGAATATTGCGGTCGAATTCGCAGACCACGGTGCCATCACTCTTTTTACCCCAGGTGCGTACCGTGACGATGCCCGCAGTAGGGCGCGACTGTGATTCGCGTTTATCCAGTACTTCCGATTCACCGTAGAGTGTGTCGCCGACAAACACTGGTGCCGGCAGTTTTATTTCTTTCCAGCCGAGGTTGGCGATGGCCTTTTGGCTGACGTCGCTGACACTCATGCCGACCACCAATGAAACGGTGAAAGCACTGTTAACCAGCAGCTTGCCAAATTCTGAAGCCTTGGCGTACTCGGCGTCGAAATGCAGCGGGTGTGTGTTCATCGTCAGCAAGGTGAACCAGGTATTGTCGACTTCGCTGATGGTGCGGCCCGGACGATGTTGGTAAATATGTCCGACCTGAAAATCTTCGTAGTAGCGACCAAAGGTTTCGCGAAAGATGTTGGGACCGATTTGTTTACTGTTTTGAACCATCGCACTCTCCAGATGAGCACGCTACGTGCACGTGGTCGGGTTGAAAATAGAACGGCGGCTAGAAGCCGCCGTTTGTTTTCGCCAGGGTGAAAGCGCTCAGGTGGCTTGTTCGGTTTCTTCCTCGAACTCCACGGCGATATCATCGTCCTTGACGGTAATGACAACGTGCCCACCGTTAGCCAGGCGGCCAAACAGGATGTCTTCAGCCAGCGCCTTCTTGATCTTGTCCTGAATCAGTCGCGCCATCGGCCTTGCACCCATGATGGGGTCGTAGCCATGCTCCGCCAGCCACAGACGCGCCACGCTATCAACTTCCATGGTGACCTTCTTGGCGTCGAGTTGAGTTTCGAGCTCAACCAGGAATTTATCCACCACATGACTGATTGTGTCCGGGGCCAACGCGCTGAACTCGATAATGGCGTCGAGGCGATTACGGAACTCAGGGCTGAACATCCGCTTGATTTCGCCCATGGCGTCGGCACTGTGATCCTGGCGCGTGAAGCCAACTGAAGACCGGCTCATGCGTTCGGCTCCGGCATTGGTGGTCATTACGATGATGACATTGCGGAAATCCGCCTTGCGCCCGTTGGTATCAGTTAGCGTGCCGTGGTCCATGACTTGCAGCATGATGTTGAAGACGTCCGGATGTGCTTTTTCCATCTCGTCCATCAATAACACCGCATGCGGCTGCTTATTAACTGCTTCGGTGAGCAGGCCGCCGGTGTCGTAACCGACATAACCAGGGGGGGCGCCGATCAGGCGCGACACGGTATGGCGTTCCATATATTCAGACATATCAAAACGAATGAGTTCTATGCCCATGATGCGCGCGAGTTGGCGGGTGACCTCAGTCTTGCCAACACCGGTCGGGCCGGCAAACAGAAACGAGCCAATCGGTTTTTCAATATTACCCAGACCGGAGCGCGACATCTTGATCGCCGCCGCCAAACTCTCAATTGCATCGTTCTGACCGAATACAACCATTTTTAAGTCGCGTTCGAGATTCTTCAGCACCCCGCGATCGGAGGTCGAAACAGCCTTGGGGGGGATGCGTGCGATCTTGGCCACAATTTCTTCGATGTCGCTCACACCGATAGTCTTGCGCCGCTTGGAAGCCGGCAGCAGACGCTGCCGCGCACCCGCCTCGTCGATGATATCGATAGCCTTATCGGGCAGGTGGCGGTCGTTAATATAACGATGGGTGAGTTCCACCGCTGAGCGCAGCGCCTGATTGGTGTAGCGCACGTCGTGGTGATCTTCAAAACGCGACTTCAGTCCCTGGAGGATCTTGACCGCTTCGTCTTCACTTGGCTCGCCAACATCGATTTTCTGAAAGCGCCGAGCTAACGCCCGATCTTTTTCAAAGATGCCGCGGTATTCCTGATAAGTGGTTGACCCGATGCACTTCAAATCACCCGAAGCGAGCATGGGTTTGATCAAATTGGACGCGTCCATCACCCCGCCCGAGGCAGCGCCCGCACCAATAATGGTGTGGATTTCGTCGATGAACAGCACCGCGCCTTCTTCGCGCTTGAGTTGGGCGAGCACATTTTTCAGGCGCTTTTCGAAATCGCCACGGTACTTGGTGCCGGCCAGTAATGCGCCGAGATCAAGCGAATAGATGGTCGAGTTTGCGATCACTTCCGGCACTTCGCCATCGACGATCATTTTGGCGAGACCCTCAGCAATTGCCGTCTTGCCGACACCCGCTTCGCCGACAAACAAGGGGTTATTCTTGCGTCTTCGGCACAGGATCTGGATGGTGCGTTCAACTTCGTCCTGACGGCCGATCAGCGGATCGATCTTGCCCGCTGCGGCCTGTTCGTTCAGGTTAGTTGTATAAGCAGTCAGCGCATTGTTGGTGGCCTCGCCCTGTTCGGCTTCTTCTTCGGCCGGCGGGTTGACCTCTTCGCTATTTTCTTCGTCGTTGACCTTGGAGATGCCGTGCGAGATGCAGTTGACCACGTCCAGGCGCGCGATGTTCTGCTGGTTCAACAGATAGACCGCGTGGGATTCCCGCTCGCCGAAGATCGCGACCAGCACATTTGCGCCGTTCACTTCCTTCTTACCTGAGGATTGCACGTGAAACACGGCACGCTGCAGCACACGCTGAAAGCCCAGGGTCGGTTGGGTATCGCGATCTTCATCGGCTGGTAGCAGCGGTGAGGATTCGCGGATGAACTCAATCAATTGGCGGCGCAGTGCGTTCAAGTCTGCGCCACAGGCGCGCAGCACCTTGGCGGCAGTGGGGTTGTCCAGCAGTGCCAGCAGCAGATGCTCGACGGTCATGAATTCGTGACGTTGCTCGCGGGCCTCTTTGAAGGCCATATTGAGCGTGACTTCGAGTTCTTTGCTTAGCACGGCGGCATCCTCTAATGGCGGGTCACGAGTCAATCTCTAGCGTGCACAATAACGGATGGTCGTTATCGTGCGCGTAGGTATTAACTTGTGCCACCTTGGTTTCAGCTATCTCACGGGTGAATATACCGCACACACCTTTACCAAGTGTATGCACTTCTAACATGACCCTCGTCGCAGCCGGCCGGTTCATTTGAAAGAACTTCTCCAGCACGTGCACAACGAACTCCATGGGGGTGTAGTCATCGTTCATCATCACCACCCGGTACAGCGGCGGCTTCTTGAGTTTGGGCTGCGCTTCCTGGAGCGCAAGGCCTGATTCGCGGTGATGTTCGGTTTGCTTGGACATGGCTCATCATCAAACAATGGCGGACGCGGCATGGGTGTGTCGGACCGCTTCTGAATTTATACGTTCGCAGTCGTCCGCGTAAATGGTCGGCTGCAATTCGACTGCGCATGGTAGCCACAATTCCATCGGGGGTTTATACGACGAGGCTGGTTTGATCGGCAGCACAGCGCACTACCGTTGATCCCCTCAAGCGCGCCAGCTTGAGGAGCCACAACGCCGCACGCCGTGCAGTGGTGAGGCGAACCACAAGTTATACGCCGCGCGCCATGGCTTCGAGTCAGACAGCACCTTGGCGGAATCGTGAGTTGATTGTCAATTTTGATCCTGGTGCATTGACAGTTGGTGCACTGCAACGTACCTTGCCAGCCGCCTTGCGCGTGCGTTAGATAGATGGCCGGCTGCGGGGTCGATGAACGTAACGGCTCACGAACGGGTGGGCGCATCGGCACTGAATTTTCCCGAGTACATTTCCTTGCCGGCACCAGCGGCACGGGCTTACCATCCGCGCCCGCAGGCAACGCGGCCAACCGCGGCGCAATGGTCTAACAACGAGCTTCGTCCCCGCTTGACGTTTGAGGCTCACGATTCTTTTCAGTGATTTTGGCAGGAGAACACGAGCATGTCGTCATTCGAGGAACAAGCGCAGCAGCTCAAGGCCGACTGGGCAAACAATCCGCGCTGGAAGGGCGTGACCCGTCCTTATTCTGCGGAAGACGTCGTGCGGCTGCGTGGCAGCGTCATGATCGAACACACCCTGGCCCGCCGTGGCGCGGCGAAGCTCTGGGATCTGGTCAATACCGAAGATTTTGTGCCCTGCTTAGGCGCCTTGACGGGTGGTCAGGCCGTGCAGCAGGTCAAGGCCGGTATCAAGGCTATTTATCTGTCGGGTTGGCAGGTCGCCGCCGACGGCAATACGTCCGAGACCATGTATCCCGATCAATCGCTGTACGCCGTTGACTCGGTGCCAACCATGGTTCGCCGCATCAATAACGCCTTCAAGCGCGCCGACGAAATCCAGTGGCACAAGGGCGGCGGCAAAACGGACTACTTCATTCCTATCGTCGCCGACGCCGAAGCCGGCTTTGGCGGCGTACTGAACGCCTTTGAGCTTATGAAGAATATGATTGAAGCGGGCGCCGCCGGCGTGCACTTCGAAGACCAGCTGGCGTCCGCCAAAAAGTGCGGCCATATGGGTGGGAAGGTTCTGGTGCCGACCCAGGAGGCTGAACAGAAACTGGTGGCTGCGCGCCTCGCCGCCGACGTGATGGGCGTGCCAACCGTGGTGCTGGCGCGTACCGACGCTAATGCGGCCAATCTGCTGACCTCCGATATCGACGAGCGTGATGCACCTTTCGTGACGGGGGAGCGTACCGCCGAAGGTTTTTATATGACCCGCGCGGGTCTCGATCAGGCCATTGCCCGCGGCCTGGCCTATGCCCCTTACGCGGATCTGTTGTGGTGTGAAACCGCCGTGCCCGACATGGACGAAGCCAAGCGCTTCGCCGAGGCCATCAAAAAGCAGTTCCCCGATCAACTGCTGGCTTACAACTGCTCACCCTCGTTCAACTGGAAGAAGAACCTCGACGATGCCTCCATCGCCAAATTCCAGCGTGAGCTCGGCGCCATGGGCTACAAGTACCAGTTCATCACTTTGGCCGGCATTCATAACATGTGGTACAGCATGTTTGACTTGGCGGAAAACTACGTGAAGCAGGGTATGACCGCTTACGTGGAGATGGTCCAGGAGAAGGAATTTGCGGCATCCAAGCGCGGTTACACCTTTGCGAGCCACCAGCAGGAAGTGGGCGCAGGTTACTTCGACGATGTGACCACGGTGATCCAGGG
>JAYUQF010000030.1:0-2289 GCA_043756885.1 Pseudomonadota bacterium | reverse complement strand
CATCATGCCCATCGAACCAAACGAAGCGGCGCCTTCAAGCAACGCGCTTGCCCTCCAGGGTCGCCGCCAACAGGCCGGTGCTCTGTTCGTCGAGGATCTGCACCACACCACGCGACAGCGTAGCGAGGATGGAATTGCCAAACAGCAACGGGATCGCAATACCGAGCCCGGCGACGGTTGCGATCATGGCCTGACCTATGCCGTTGGCCATGAGCTTGGGATCGCTGGAGCCGGACTCAGTGATGGCCTGGAAGGTGATGATCATGCCGACCACCGTACCGATCAGACCTAACAACGGACCGGCCGCCACGGCCAGGCGTAAAAAGGCCTGAAACCGTTCGAGTTGGGGCACCTCGCGCAGTACTGCTTCGGAAATACGCAGTTCGACGATATCGGCGTCCTGTTCAATACGCGCGTCTTCGCCCTTGAATGCCAGTAATACACGGCCGAGCGGATTGCCCTTGCTCAGCGTGGTCAAATTGCGTAGTTGCGACGAGACACCCACACGCACCACCACCAGATACAAAAACTGCGCTGCCCATAAAACCAGACCCAGCGCACCAATGGCCATGATCACATAGGTCACTTCACCACCACGATGAATGCGCTCCGACCATTTCGGGCGTTCAACATATAACCCCAGCAGGGCACCGCGAGCCGGATCAACCACCGCCTGCACATAAGCGTCCCCGCTGCTGGCCAGCGCGCTTGCGAGTGCGCGCAACTGTGCTGACGGTTGCCGTGGCAGCCGCACAAAGGTTTTAAGCTCCGGGATAAAAGACAGATAGTCGGGGCCAGTACTGGCCGTAAAAGCGCCGACGCGCACCACTTCCTGTTCGCTTTGACTGCCATCGGGTTGGCCAACCTTGGCCTTGAACTTCGCGACCTGACCAGCCAAGGTCATTTCACGCAACAGCTCGGTCCACAGCCGTTTCAGTTCGGTACTGCCCGGGGTGGCGTCGGCCTCGGCCAGGGCGCGCAGCGCGACGACGCGTGAGTCGGGGCCGGCGGCCGCAATCTGTGCGGTGGTCATGGACTGTTGCATGATGGTCGCACTGTCACCAGCCACCTGACGCGCAAGCCCAAACACCTCACCGAGCCCGAGGCTCGCGAGGTCTTGTTTCAAACGCTTGTCGAGATCGGCAATCTTGAGTTCGTTGCCATTGTATTTTTCCAACGCCGCTTTACTGGCCGCGTCGGCATTACCACGCGCGGCCAGGGCATCTTTCAGCATCTGGGCCTGATCAGCGCTACTCGCTGCCTGATACTTGGCGGCGCGCTCGGCCGCAACAGCAGCGACGGTTGCGGCATTGTTTTGTGTCTGCTTGAGCAAGTCGGCGAGATCGGTGGCCGCCACACACGGCGCGCCCGCGAGCAACAGGCCTAGCAGTCCGACCAGACGGTAACGTCTATTCATCAGGATTTACCGCTGGCTTGTGGTGCCGGCACCGGCACACGCAGCAGATCGGGCGCGCCAACTTTTTTCGCCACCAGCAGAGCATCTTTGACTGCTTTGGCAAAACCGTCATCGCGCTGCCACTGGCGTTTGGCCTGGTTCCAGTAACCGGTTTGCGTGCCGTCCAGGGTTTGATACATCAATGAAACACGACCCAGACGCACAAAATCGACAATCCGCGCAGCATCGCCATCACCCAGCCGGCCCTGGTAAGCGTCGAGGGTGCGACCGTATTCAAGCTCGATTTGATAGGCCTCAAGAATGCGGCGATATTTTTCAGCGATCGCGACGTCGGCGCGCTCCATCATATCCTTCAGGTTCGCGACACGCTTGGCCCGTTCGTCGAGCAGAAAGGGTGCATCCAGCAGCACAAATTGATCGAGCGTTTCGACCATCTGCGCCATGAGCGGCTGCACTTCGCGCTCGGTGACCTGTAGTGCGCCCAGTTGCTGTTCCAAGGACGCGACCTCGGCATCCTGCGATTTGACCTGGCGCGCCAGCTGTTCGTTATATTTGTTCAGACTGTCGACATCGGCCAAGGCCTGCACGTATCTGGCCGCGATGCCTTTGGTCTGTTCGTCGAGGGCGTCAATGCGCTGTTGAGTGCCTGCGGCGGCTTTGTCGGCCTCGCTCTGAGCCGCGACTGCGGCCGCCAAGGGTTCTGCCTGCGTATTGTGTTGTGTGCCGAGCAGCGTCGCCACCAGCAATACGCCGAGCGCAACTTGCCGGCGGCGTGTATCGTTGATACCGATCACTGTTATTACCTCTTTAGACGTAGCGCAAAAAGTGTATAGGCTCGCGTTGCGCTTTGAAAGCAGTGTGCCGGATGGGAC
>JAYUQF010000029.1:0-5970 GCA_043756885.1 Pseudomonadota bacterium | reverse complement strand
CAGGCTGCCATCGACGAGTTGCGGGCGGCATCGGCTGCGCAACGCTGCTTCGAACACTGAGACTTCTGCACCCGCCCGCGCCGCGCGACAGCACAATTGCGCGTGGTATATTCGCGCGCCGTTTATCCATACCCATGAGTCCGGAGTCTCTCTAAGTCATGTTTGAAACCCTGGAAGCCTTGAGCCCCGATGCCATCCTCGGCCTGATGGCCGCGTTCCGCGACGACCCGCGCGCGCAGAAGATCGATCTGGGCGTCGGTGTTTACCGCGATGAACAAGGCAACACACCGATTCTGAAATGTGTGAGCGAAGCCGAGCGCCGCCGCTTTGCCGCCGAGACCACCAAGACCTATATCGGCCCGCCGGGCACACCCGGTTTTAATGAGCTGATCCGTAAGCTCATGTTAGGTGGCAACCACAGTGTGCTTAAAGACAAACGCGTGGCTGGTGTGCAGACCCCGGGCGGATGCGGCGCACTGCGTGTTGGCGCCGAGCTGGTCAAACGTGCCCGACCCGATGCGACCATCTGGGTCAGCGATCCGACCTGGGCCAATCACGTACCCCTGCTCGGCAGCGCTGGCATCAAGATTGAAACCTACGCTTACTACGACAAAAACACCCACGCCCTGAACGCCGATGCCATGCTTGCCGCACTGGCCAAGATCCCCAGCGGCGATCTCGTGCTGCTGCACGGCTGCTGCCACAACCCCTCGGGTGTCGATCTGCAACAAGCGCAGTGGCATGCCGTCGCCAAGCTTTGTTATGAACGTGGCCTGCTGCCCTTCATCGACCTCGCTTATCAAGGTCTGGGGGACAGCCTCGATGACGATGCCATGGGCGTTCGTATCATGTCCGATGCCTGCCCGGAAGTGATCGTTGCCAGCTCCTACTCGAAGAACTTCGGCCTGTATCGCGAACGTGTCGGCGCGCTGCAGATCGTGACTAAAAATACCGCCACTGTGGCTGTGGTGCAGAGCCAGCTCGATTCAGTTGTGCGCACCATCTATTCGATGCCTCCGGCCCATGGCGCCGCGATCGTTGAGATCATTCTTGGTGACGAAGCGCTGAACGTAGCTTGGATCAAGGAACTCGACGAGATGCGCGACCGCATCAATGGTCTGCGTACCGTGCTGGCCGAGCGTCTTACCAGCGCGACTGGTCAAGATTTCAGCTTCATCAAAAATCAGCGCGGCATGTTTTCCTTCCTCGGCATTTCGCCGCAACAGGTCACACGCTTGCAGAAAGAATGCGGCATCTACATGGTGGGTTCGAGCCGTATCAACGTAGCCGGCATCAACAACGCCAATGTCGATCATTTCCTGGCCTCCTGCGCCAAGATCCTGAATTGACGCCCGCCTGTACGGCGCCTACAGCGGATTATGCAGGCGCCGTAACAGTGCCACGCTGGGACTGATCTCACTTGCCGCTGGGGGCCGTGCTGCCGCCTCCAGCGCGCTGCGCACGTAGGCGCTTACCGTGTCGCGCAATTCGCGCCGTGCATCGCGGCGCAGACAGAGATAAAAACGCTCTTGCACAAAAGGCTTGAACGCCAGATTAAATTTAGCGGCAGCGCTGGCCGTCGCGAAACCTGCGTCGGCAGCACCGCTCGCGACCATGGCTGCCACCGCTGAGTGGGTATATTCCTCGTTGCGATAGCCCGCGATGTTCCCCGGTGCGATACCACGCAGACCGAGCAGGCCATCAAAGACCAGACGTGTGCCTGAGCCCGGCTGACGATTGATAAATCGCACAGTGCCACTGGTGAGGTCCTCCAATTCGGGCAGTTCGTGATCACGACGCGAGAGCAGGCCCAGCGAACGCAGTTCCAACAACAATATGAGGTCTCGCGCGTCGTCCAGCATGGCCGTTAAGGCCATCCCAACCGTTGGCCCGAGCGCCCCCAGGGGCAGATGAAAACCGGCAAGATCGATCTCCCCACGCTGATAGCGCCGCAGGGCCGCTTCACTGCCGAGCATGTCGAGCACCACTGGCCAGCCTGCGGCACGCAGGTTGTCGACCAGACCATTGATCAATTCACTGCTGCTCGATGCGATGCGCAATGTGGCGGGGGCGCCATCCAGAGTGGGTGCGAGCAACGCGGTTGCCTGCATCGCCACTTCTTCCAATAACGAGCGCGTAGCGCTGCTGGCTTGCGCACGAGCCGCGAGCAAAGCGCGACCACTGTCGGTCAACGTTGCGCCACGCCCGCGTTGCAAATCAAGCAACGGCAGTTTGAGCCGTGTTTCCCAGGTACGCATCAGCCCCCAGGCATGACGGTAAGAGACACCCGTGGCACGCGCGGCGTAGTTCAAATGCCCGCCTTGTTCCACTGCTTCAAGCAAGTTGAACAGCAGCGGTTCAATTACAAAAACCTGCTCGTCGAGTTGCATACTCCAGGCCAGTTCAAGGCCCATCTTCATCGTCACGTTTTTCGTCTCCTAACGCTTTGCACGATGAATCACCTCGACCATCTGCGCTGCTATCACATTCGCCAGCGCAACACGGCCAGCACGCGTGGGGCCGGATAGTTGGATGACGGTCAGCGCCGCGGCGCCTCGCCTGGGCTCAGCGTAAACAGTTTGGCCAGTGCCTGGGTCTGACGATCGATCTCCGCGGGCGCCAGCCGCGTCAGCACAATAGCGCGGGCCTGACCATTTCCACGGGCGGCGAGGGCCAACAATAACTCGTTCGACCACTCGCCGGAGCGACGCCAATCGAGATTGTCGAGCTGCGTTACTTTGGTCTGCGTCATGACCAGTGCTGCCAGTGCGGCGTCGTGTTCCACGCCGCCTTTGACCACCAACGCCAGCCACAGCTTGCGCGCGGCGTGTGCGCGGCCCTGACGCCAATAGAGGATGCCCATTGCGCGCTGCGCGACCGGCGAGATCGCCACCGCGTCCGAGCATTGCGCTAACGGCCCTTGGGTTTGGAATTGCGCCGCGCGCAACCACGCGTTGAAGCTCGTTACACACAGCAATTCGCGCGCCGTTGCGTCGCGCGGTGCGAGCAGCAGTGCCTGCCGTACGTCAAACAAGGCTTCGTCGTAAAAGCCGAGCGTCAGCGCGGCGCGTGCCGACAGCAGGTGGTCTTGCAAAAAGGTACGTTCGGCCTCGCCCGGTGCCATGGCTTGGCGACTCACAGCCAAGACCAAAGCCGCGCTCAACACACCACGCCACATTATGCGTCGCTCCACGCGGGCAAGTACGCCGCCCGCCAGCACCGCCAGTAGCGGCACCAAGGGCAAGCGAAAACGGGCGCTGACGTAACTGAGCAGCAAGCCGCTCCCGTAAGCCAACGCATAAAACGCAATCGTGCGAGCCCGGCGGTTGTGTACCTGCATGACCAAGGCCGCAACGGCCGCCGCCAGTAACCACGACCACCCTAGCGGGTTGTAACGCAACCACGGCGAGCGCGCCTTGTGAAAGTCATAGGTCTTGATGTCGTATTGTTCGAAGTTGTTGAGCAGATACCACGCTTTGCTTGCCACCAGACGCAGCCAAGTCTTTGGCGTGCTTCGGACATAATCGACCGTGCGCTGATGCCAGTAGCGGGACATGCTCGCGTAGTCGGTGGGCGCCCCCGGGTTATCACGTTGATACAAGCGCTCGGATTCAACTCGCGCCGGATTGCTGCCTTCCACATACACCGCAATCTTTTCGCGCTGGGTGAAATAACGTCCGTTAGCGTCGGGGCCGTTAGCCGCCCACAGGTTGTAGGCGCCCTGCCAAGGCAAAATGCGGAAATCACCTGAAATTTGCACATTGGCCAAACCCATCAGGGCGGCCAGCACCACCATCGGTAACAAGGCCCAATGCAGCAGCCGCCTGCCCTCGGCGCGCGCCAACATCAGCCCTAACAATACCGGCAATAACAGCAGCATCTGCGGCCGCGCCAACATCGCGCTGGTCAGCAGCAATGCAGCACAAACAAGTGCCACGCGATCAACGACCTCACCTGTGAGCGCGCGCAACCCGGCCAGAATGCCACCCAGCATGAGCGTCATAGCCAGGGTCAAATCCAGCGGGTCAGCGGCAAAATGCTGCACCACTGGATTCATGCCGAACAACAGCGCCGCCACGGCCGCTGCGCCCGACAAACGCCACACGCGCATCGCTAACATCCACACCAGCGCGGTGCTGAGCAGATGCAATACGCCGTTCAACAGCCGCGCCGCAAAGGGCAGCTGCTGCGCGGTCACGCCCGCTTCGATCAACCATGCCACCAGCGACGGATAGAGGGCCGCGCGGTAATAAGGCTCAACCGGTAGCGTGCCATGGGCAATGCGTGTTGCCAGTTCAAGTTGTTCGCGGCCATCGAGCACCGGCGCCAGGCCCAGCGCAGTTGATGAATACCACAGCAAAAAGCCGCCGGTATAGGCGGTAACCAGCGCAAACACGATCAGGCGCAGATGAAAGCAGGACAGATCAATATTTCCAGGCAGCAAAAACGGCCGGCCCCTTCAACTTCGTGTCGCCGTCTCCTGATTGACGTCGCGTTCAAAGTCACCCGACGCAAGATTTTCGCTCACACCAGGGTAGTACTGCCGGAAATCTGCCACCATCGCGGCCAGCGGCACATCGGCAAACTCGCCGCGATAGGCCAGGTACTCCATGTGTTGGCGGCCATCGAGATCAAGGGGGTGATAGATGGAATCTTCGCGACCATCGAACTCCAGCGCGCGGATGCGGAACTTATCGCACAGCTCAACGTTAAAAGCGGGGGTGGCCTTTACCCACCGTCCTTCAAGCAGAATGGCGGTATAACCGTGCCAGAGAAAAACATCGGTTTTCATTTGCTCGCGCATGCGCGCGGTCGACAGATGATTACGCACATCGGCGTAACCCAAGGCCGCAGGTATACTGAGCGCGCGGCACGCCGCCGCCAGCAGTACGGCCTTGGGCACACACCAGGCACGTCCGGCTGCCAAGGTCGCGCTGGCACGCAACCCGTCGATGCTGAGATCCAAACCGTAGGCGTCATAACGAATACCGTCACGCACGGCGTAATACAAAGCGACTGCTTGTGCCAGCGCCGTGTCATGGCCGGCACTGTGCTGCAGGGCAAATGTGCGCACGGCCGGCGCATCACTATCAACCATGGTGGTTGGCGCCAAGCATGCGCTGACGTCTGGTTCTGGTAAGGCGCTCATTGCTCGAGTGTAGTGGCTGGCGCGGCGCCGCCGCAACGAGCAGGTGCCCGGTCGCACCCGGCTTTCATGTTGTCAGCTTCTCACGCACTCGTTCGAGTCGCTCCAGGCCCCAGAACAATTCGCCATCGACTACATAGCTCGGCACACCGAACACACCAGCCTCTTCTGCCTCGTGCTGCAAACGCTCGTAACGGTTGCGCCCGACACCTTCGAGATAATCGACAAAGTCAGCGCCATCAAAACCAAACTCCGTGACCAGCGCGCGTAATACCGCGACATTCTCGATGTCCAGCTCGCGGCGCCAGAAACGTTCGAACACCGCCATGTGAAACGGGCGAAAATCTCCGCGCTCCTGCACAAACAAAAACGCAACGTGTGCAATCGAACTATCAAAAATCTTCCGCGGTCCACGGATGGTCAGGCCACGACGGTTTGCCTCGCGCCGACAGTCCATATAGGAATAACGCACCCGCCGCCATTGATGATCGTTGCGCGTGCCTCGGGTGTCCTGGCCGCTGGCATCGAGTTCCGCCTGGCCGAGGTATTTTTCGATCTGTAGCGTGTAGGGACGCCATGCGATGTTTAGGCCGGCGTCTTTTGCCAGTTCGAAGCTCGGGGCCTGCGCCAGGAAAGCGTAGGGGCTTTTGTAATCAAAGTAATGGATGACTTCAGGCATGGTGTATTAATCGTCTGCTGCAGAGTTATGAACCGACGGCGGCGCCTAGTATGTGTCGTCGGACGGATGGTGCAAAATCCCGGCACCGATCGACCACTGACTCAGCCGGAGCAAACACGATGCGTGTCGTCACCACCGTTCCCCA
>JAYUQF010000028.1:0-5972 GCA_043756885.1 Pseudomonadota bacterium | reverse complement strand
AATGGCGTATCGGGTGCAGCCCACGGCGCACGAAGAATACTGGCTCGAAGTGCGTTACCGCGTGCAGCTCGACGGCCAAGGCGGCGGCACGGTCAGCGGTTTGACGGTTGACGTGACAGCCGCCAAAAACGCTGAAGCCGCACTGCGCGAAACCGATGCACGCCTGCGCCTAGCCCTCGACGCCGCCAAGATGGCGTCGTGGCAATGGCATTTTGGTGATGACACAGTGCATTCACTCGACGGACTGGGCCAGTATCTCCACCTGCCTGGCACGAGTCCGTGGCCTGTCAGCAGCATCTTCGACGCCATTCACCCTGAAGACCACTGGGTGGTGCGCGAGCAGGTTGAGGCTGTGCGGCGTAATGCCGGTGATCAGGATCTGCGCCTGGAGTATCGGGTATTACGATCAGAAGGCAGGGAGCGCTGGATGGAAGTTCTTGCTCGCTGCAATCCGCAGGGCATGTATGGCATCGTGGTCGATGTCACTGCGCGCAAGCACGCCGAGCTCGAACGGGACCGCCTGTTTAAACAATTGCAGCAGGCGCAGAAAATGGAAGCTATCGGCCTGCTGACGGGCGGCATCGCCCACGACTTCAACAATATTCTGGCCAGCATACTCGGTTATTCCAGTCTGGCTTTGCAGCGCTTTGGCGATCGCATTCCTGACAAGCTCGTGGACTATTTGGAGGAAGTGCAGATCGCAGGTGGTCGGGCGCGAGACCTGGTGGCGCAGATGCTGGCCTTCAGTCGCGGCGAGACTGGCGAGTTGCAAGCGACCGATATCAATCTGATAGTCGAGCAGACCGTACAAATGCTGCGCCCCACGTTACCTGCCAGTATCGATATACGATATGCCAGCACAATCGCCCCGCCACTGGTGGTCGTTGACGCCGTGCAATTGCAGCAAGTGATTTTAAACCTGTGCATCAATGCGCGGGATGCGACGGCAGGCACGGGCTCTATCGAACTGACCCTGACCCAACGCCCCGTGGTGGACGGCTTCTGCGCGTCATGTCATCGCGAATTCAGCGGCGAATATATCGTCATCGGGATCTGTGACGATGGTCCAGGTTTGCCTGAATCGATTCAGATACGCATTTTTGAGCCCTTCTTTTCAACCAAAGCGAGTAGCCATGGGACGGGCATGGGGCTCGCCATGGTGCATGGCATCGTTCACCGTCATGAGGGGCATGTATTGCTGAGCACCGCCCCCGACCAGGGTTGTCAATTTGAGATCTTGCTGCCCGTGCAAAACCCGTCGCGAGTCAATTCGAATGCCCGCACGACTATCGACATTGCGAGCTACCCCGCACCCGTGCCAACTGCTGTGCTGGTGGTGGACGATGAACGCGCAGTCGCGAGCCTGGTTGGCGAACTGCTCGCACTGAACGGTTATACGGTGACCGTCGAAACCGACGCTGAAAACGCCTGGCAATTATTTGCCGCCGAGCCGCAACGTTTTGACCTGCTCGTGACCGATCAGACCATGCCGCGGCTGAGTGGTGCGCAATTGGCCACGCGGCTCAAGGGGCTGCGCCGTGATCTGCCGGTCGTGATGATGACGGGTTACAGTGCCACCATCGACGAACACAAGGCTCGCGAATTGGGGATCGCGACTTATTTGCGCAAACCAGTCAACGGCGACGAATTGCTCGCTGCGGTCGCAACGGCGGTGCAGCGCGCGGCGACAGCAAAAACATAGGCGCCAGCGTCAGCGGGTTGGTGTGTACTGGCAAGCGAGGGTTATAAATATCGAGTTGTCATGCTGCGCGCCGACACCGCTAAGCGTAGGCCTTTGCGTTCCAGCCGCGGCAACACTTCCTGAGCAAAAAACGGCAACTCGTCGAGATAATTGACGAAGGCCAGTGAGGCGCCCGCAAAACCCGCACGCGCGATTTGTTCGAGACCGTCGGCGACCGTGTCGGCATCGCCAATCAGAGGATACACACCGTGCCCTGCGGCAAAGCGCGTGCGCAAGGTCGTTATCATGTCGCGCGGAAAAGAATGGGCATGCATACCCATCAAGCCCATTAAACGCTCAACCGCCGGCATATCGGCATGGTCAACCGCATAGTGCTGGTGATACGCCTGTGCTTGCCGTGTGCTTGGGCGACACACCACATAGGTGGTGGTGAATAATTGCAATGTTCGACGATACATCTCGCGGGCGCGTGCCTGGTACGCGCGTACAACGTCCGCACCGCCGCTGGTATCGATGATCACGGTGAAAAGGAAGTCGCAGTTGCGCGCCGCAAATTCGCGGCCCTGATCAGACGACCCAGCGTTCATGACTGGCGGTAAGCGAGCGTCGAGCGGTTTGGGCGTACAGCGAGCACCGCGCAACTGGAAAAACTCACCCGACCAGTCGAAACTCACGTCGCTGGACCAGGCTTGACGGATCACGTCCCACCATTCCTGGCCATAACGATAACGGGTGTCGTGATCGTCGGGCAGGTGCAAACCGAACATTTCATATTCGGGTTGGTTCCAACCACACACGATGTTCAGCCCGAAGCGCCCCGCGCTCAGATGGTCGATGGTCGCGAACTGTTTGGCCGCCATCAGTGGATGGGAAAACGCGGTATGGGCCGTGGCGAATACCGTGATGTGCTGAGTGTGGGCAAGCAGACCTGCGGCCCAGGTAATGGTCTCCAGGGAATCACCCTGGAAATCCGTGGCGCCGCCATAACCGGTCCAGCGCGCAATCGGTAGCAGGAATTCGAGACCAACCTCATCGGCCAGTCTTGCCAGCGCAAGATTGTTGGCCCAACTGGCCACCCACCGTTCGGGCACAGTGGTAATCGCCATACCACCGGCGCAGTTGGGCGAAAACAAACCGAGCTTGAAGCGGTTGTTGTTGAACATCGCGTTGTTATGCCTTGCCATGCTGCGCTCCGTTGTCACCCTCGTCTTGCGGGTGCCCCAGTATCGGTCAAGAATGCCATGCGCAGACCCAACGCATGCAGGATCAAAAATGTCACAGGCAACAACTATCAATATCAGCAGTGGAGACGGTCGGTGCTTGCGCTGCTATCTCGCACAACCCGCGCGCGGCAGCGGGCCCGGACTGGTACTCGTGCCCGACCAGCAGGGGCTGAACACATTCATGTGCGACATGGCTGAACGTTTGGCGGAAGAAGGGTATGTCTGTCTGGTGCCAGAGTTGTTTGACGCAAGCGATGCGTGTCCTGATATCAATGTCGAGCAAGCTGTGCAGGCCATTGCCGCGGCCGCTGCGGCGCTGCGCGGATTACCGAGCCACAGTGGCAAGTTGGGTGTTGTCGGCTGGAGTGTGGGTGGCTTACTCGCAGTACTCGCAGCCAAACAACACGAAGTTGATTGTGTAGTGAGCTACTACGCAGTGGGACTGGAGCACTACCTGAACGACTTCGCGGCATTGAGCTGCCCAGGCCTGCTGCAGCTGGGTGAAACCGATCTGCTTGTGCCGGCCGCTGCGCGCGACGCACTGGCCGCCGCCAGTGCCAAGCAGGCACATATCGAGATCCACACCTATCCTGCCTGCGGCGCTGGTTTTGCCGACCGCGACCATGCCAACTACAACCAACCCGCCGCGATGATGGCCTACTCCCGCACCATCGCCCTGCTGCGTCGCGTGCTCGGCCCCATTTATGATTTATCGCGTTTATGGGACGCCCACACCTTCCATGAGTTTGCCAGCCGTGATGTCGACGCCACCATGGCGACGATGGTCGCGCAACCCTATGTCAACCACATCCCCACCATGACGGGTGGCGTCGGGTACGAGCATCTACGGCGCTTCTATCAACATCACTTCATTTATTCCAACCCGCCCGACACACGCCTCATTCCGGTGTCACGCACGGTGGGGGCCGATCGGCTGGTGGACGAGATGGTGTTCTGCTTCACCCACACCTGTGAAATCCCGTGGATGCTGCCCGGCGTCGCGCCGACCGGCCGCTATGTTGAGATCCCGCTGGTGGCGATTGTTAATTTCCGCGGTGAAAAGCTGTATCACGAGCATATTTACTGGGACCAGGCTTCGGTGCTGGTACAGATAGGTGTGCTTGATGCGAGCGGACTGCCGGTGGCAGGCATCAACACGGCCAGGAAGCTTATCGATGAGACCCTGCCATCGAATGAGCTGATGGGTGAGGCGTGGACACGAGATGTGGCCTCGTCGTAGGACCTAATTTAATCGGACACTCCTCCCAAAGCCCGCAAAAAAAAGGCCACCCGCGAACGAGTGGCCTTCAATATCAGATGAACCCTTGAGTCAGGACGCGTTTAGCGACCTTCCGTCAGATAGTTCACGTCGAGCAGACGCTTGGCATCCTTCAGCTCCGTGAAGGGCGCTTCGGCACCACGGCAGGGCACCAGCGTGCCGCGGTTGTTCTGCAGGTCGACCACATTGATGCTCTGGAACAACTGGAAGCGCGTGCCGGGCGGCGTGACTTCTTTGTTGTAGATTGGCCCATGCACCGCGGCGTTGGCACGATCCTGCACAACCGCATCGTCAGACCAGACCTTGGTCAGCTGCCAGACTTTCCAAAGTTCGCCCGCCTTGTCAAAAGCGTTGGCGTAATAAGACTCGCCAGACTCACGATCGACGTGGATGAACTTCTTCGAGTAGGGGTGGTTGGAGCGCTTCGGGATCTGCTTCATGACGTCGGTCAGACGCAGCGCGTAGTCGTCTTTCACCGCCCAGCCGTTGGGACCGTAGTACACCGTTTCGCGGTTACGCGAACGTGCCACCACCAGAATCTTGGTGCTGCCTACGTATTCCCACTCATGCTCCAAGGGACGACCATTAAACCCATAAAAATCTTCCAGGGTGTGGTCGGTACCCAGCAGGGAGTCGGACTTCACTTCCACCGAGATGCGACGCACACGACGCAGCGAGGGGATATAAGCCCAGGAGTCGTCAGCTTTGCGCGGATCGTCGTAGCGCAAGATCAAAAACGCCGTGCCGGCGATGTCGAAGGGTGAGGTGAAGCCGGTGTATTCACGGAATTCCGTGTCCTTGGCAAAACCTTCGCCGTTGTTGACACGATACCCGGTGGTCTCGTACTTGGCGTTATGGGACATAAGGTAACGCTTGTAAGGCCCTGCGAGTGCGCGTTCAAACGAACCACCGCCTTCGTAGTACTTGGCGTATTTGCCACCATCGGCGCCCATGATTTCGTGTTTGGAATGTTCGCCACCGCGGCGCACCCACACCCAATGCACTTCACCCACGGCCAGACCGTCATTCTGCCAACGGTAGTTCCAGTTCCACACCATCTTCCAACCGTCTTCTTTGCCCGGCTTGAAGGTGGCCGGGTCAAACGGCCGGCCCGAAGCGTAGTTCTCGATAGCGCCGTCAGCGGCGATGGTCGCGGTGCCTTTGTTCTTCTCGGTCGCTGCTTTATAGACATCTGAGTTGCTCAGATCGCCAGCGTCCTTGATCTTCATTTCCATGCCTTCGAAGATCCATTCCGACTGGAACTCCTTAGGAATGAACGGCCGGACCTGATCCGCTTTATCAAAGGTAATGGTGTCGCCTTCGGCGAATTGCGGCTGCGCCGTCTGGTTCTCCTTGAGCCACGCCAGGTAGTCTTCTTCGGTATACGCACCGGCCGTGAACGGCACGGTAGCGGCGGCTGCCAACAGCACAGCCTTCAGATTGATTTGCATAAATGTCTCCCCTAGATCACGTGCCGCGTGGCACGGCTAGTCTGTTATCAGATAAAGCAGTCCTGGTCCCGCGCTCCTTAGTGGTGCGGGGCCGCAGATTAGATATCACCGGCCGCGTGAAAGAGTCGTGAAAGACGCGGCGCCTATGGCTTTTAAACACACTGTGCAAGGAAGTCTCCAGCACCGCTTCGCGCTCAAGGGCCAGCGCTGCGCGCCGCTAATCCTGGGAGCGTAATTTCCCCAAACGTTGCGGACCTCGTTTACATGCGGCCATTGACCAAGGACCCGGCGAAGCCTGAAAACCTGCGGAAGATCGC